>CASFUJ010000185.1 GCA_949297645.1 uncultured Desulfovibrionaceae bacterium | reverse complement strand
CTTGACTTGTGCGCCCAGTATGCGGAAAATACCACCTGCCTCTCCAGCTGGTGGAGAGGCGATACCGGGGCTCCGTGCCCGTAAAGGAAACGGCCTTGTTTAATAAGAGACAATCCATATATCGCTCGTCGTCCAGGCGTTCCTCCTCCGGCCTGTCCGTCATCGCCATGCTGTTCATTCTGGCTCTCGCGGGGGCGGGAGCGTATTTTCTCATGCGTGATCTGAGCGGACCTTCCGTGTCCCTCTCGCCCGAGACTTCGGGGCGCATCGGCCTTGCCCAGCCTCTGGAGCTGGACATGTCGGACAAATCCGGCGTGCAGTCCGTCACGGTGACGGTGAAGCGCGGCGAGAAGTCCATGACCGTGCTTCAGCAGACCTTCCCCACGCTGGAAACGCGGCAGAAGGTTTCCTTCAATCTTAAGGAGACGAAACTGCCGGAAGGCGCCTTCGAGCTGGAAATCCGCGCGGTGGACGGTTCCTATGCCGGTTTCGGCAGGGGCAACGCCACCACGCTCAACCTGCCCATGGTGCTGGATTCCCAGCCGCCGCGCATCGCGGTGAAGACCGGGCCTCCGGCCATGTACCGGGGCGGCAGCGGCCTTATCGTCTATACCGTGTCCGAAGACGTGGAGAAGACGGGCGTGCGCGTGGGAGATCTGTTCTTCCCCGGCTACAGGCAGGACAACGGCTCTTACGTCTGCCTCTTCCCCTTCCCCATTTCCATGCGCACGGGCGACTACCTGCCCGACATCATGGCGCGGGATCTGGCCGGCAACGAGACATCCAGCCGCCTGCTGGTGCGGGCGCTGAACCGCAACTACCGTGCCGACACGCTGAACATTCCCGAATCCTTCCTCAATTTCAAGGCCGGGGAACTGGCGCAGCTGTGTCCCGAGGAGGCCACGCCGCTTGCGCAGTATCTCTGCTCCAACAACAAGGTGCGCATCAGCAACGACGCCACGCTGATCAAGGTGGCCGCCGACCCGGCCAACAACAGCGGGAAGTTTTTGTGGAGCGGCCGCTTCCAGCGTCTGCCCCGTTCGGCGGTGAAGGCCAATTTCGGCGATTTCCGCACCTATGTGGACGGCAACCGTCAGAAGATCGACGAGCAGACGCACATGGGACTCGATCTTGCCTCCGTGGCCCATGCCGAAGTTCCCGCCGCGCAGGCGGGGCGCGTCATCTGGGTGGACTATCTCGGCATACACGGCAACATGATACTCATCGAGCACGGCCTCGGACTCATGACGCAGTATTCCCATCTCAGCGAGTACGGCGTGCAGGTGGGCGAGATGGTCAAGGCCGGGCAGATTATCGGCCGCACGGGCACAAGCGGCCTTGCCGGCGGCGACCATCTGCACTTCGGCGTGCTGGTGGGCGGCGTGCCCGTCCAGCCGCTGGAATGGCTGGACGCCACGTGGGTGAAGAAGCGTGCTGGTGGGCGGCGTGCCCGTCCAGCCGCTGGAATGGCTGGACGCCACGTGGGTGAAGAACAACATCACCTCGCGCATGAACATTTCCTTCTAGGTCTTCCCGGCCATGCCGTTGCCGGGAAGTGACGCCGTTCCGGCCGAACCGGAACGTTCCATAAAGGTTTTTCCCTCCGCCCCGGGCGGGGGAGAGCCGCGGGCCCGGGCAGGGCGCAAGCTCTGCCGGGCCTCCCTTTTTCCTGTTTTTCAAGGAGAGCGCCATGCCCCATAAAGGGCCCCACATTTCGATATCCGCGGAGTATGTGGTCAACCGCATCCTGCGCATCAATCTGGACGAATTCGACCGCTGGCCCCAGAGCGTGCGCCGGCTTGCCATTGATATTGCGGAAGAACTGTTCCTTGTGGCGTACAACCCCTTCATTTCCGCCGGGGATGTGAAGAAAAGCGTCAACGAGCACTATCAGGCCGAATCCCCCTCGCTGGCCCATCAGTACGCCACGGCCATAAGCGAAGGCATCACCATGTTCTGGAGCGCCCACGAGGCGGAGCAGGAATTCTGCCGCACGCTCATGGGCCGCCTTTCCTCCATCATGCCGGACGACTGCATCCTGCGCCGCCGCGGCGCGCTGGTGGCCGCGGCCACCGACGCCACGGACCTGCGCATGGAACTGCCGCTTCTGGTGGTGGAGCCGGACACGCCCGAGCAGATAAGCGCCCTCGTGCGCCTGGCCAACGAAATGAAGTTCGCCATCATTCCCCGCGGCGGCGCTTCCGGTCTGACCGGAGGCACCGTGCCCACGCGCAAGCGCACCGTGGTGGTGAGCACCACGCGCCTGACGGCCAAGTCGGTGAATAAGAGCGCGAAGACCATGACCTGTCAGGCGGGCGTGATCACGCAGGACGCCATCGACTTCGCCTCCTCGAAAGGCCTGCTCTTCACCGTGGATCCCGCGTCCAAGACGGCGTCCACCATCGGCGGCAACGTCGCGGAAAACTCCGGCGGCCCCTTCTGCTTCGAGTACGGCACCACCATCGACAACCTGCTTTCGTGGACCATGGTCATTCCCACGGGGGAAATCATCCGCATAGAGAGGGTCAACCATCCCGGTCATAAAATCATGCCCGAGGAGACGGTGGTCTTCGAGGTCAAGGACCTCTCCGGCGGCATGCGCAGCGTGGTGCGTCTGAAAGGCAACGAGGTGCGGCACGACGGCCTCGGCAAGGACGTGACCAACAAGCTTCTCGACGGTCTGCCCGGCATGCAGAAGGAAGGCATTGACGGCATCATCACCGAAGCGACGTTCCTTCTGCATCCGAAGCCTTCCCTTTCCCGCGTCATGGTGCTGGAGTTCTACGGCACCTCCATGGTGCCTGCGGCCGAACTCGTGCGCAAGATCGTGAAGCTGCGCGACAGAATCCGCGAGCAGGGCGGGGACGTGCGCGTGTCGGCCCTTGAGGAGTTCAACTCCAAATATGTGCAGGCCATCAACTACCAGAAGAAGTCCGACCGGCACGAAGGCAGTCCCATTTCCGTCATCATCGTGCAGGTGGACGGCAACGACGCCTATGTGCTGGAAGACACCGTGCAGGCCATACACGCCCTTGCCGCGGATGACGCCCACGTTTTTGCCGCCATCGCGAAGGACGACAAGGAAGCCGCCGAATTCTGGGAGGACCGGCACAGACTCTCGGCCATCGCCAAGCGTACCTCGGGCTTCAAGATGAACGAGGACGTAGTGCTGCCCATGGAGCGCATCCCGGAATTCGCCCATTATCTCGAGGTGATGAACGTGGTGACCGCGGCCGAAGCCTACCGCTTCGCGCTTCAGGAACTCTCCCGTCTTCCGGGCTTCCCCATGGAGGACCCGGACTTCAGCAGGGAATTCTCCTTTGCCTCGCACATTGCCGCGAGCGATGAGTCGAACATCGACGCCGACCTTGTGGACGAGGAGGTGGCCGCCCGGGCCGAAGCGTGGCTTCTGGCCCAGAAGGAGCGTTTTCCCAGACTGTCCGCGCGCATCGACGGTATTGTGGAGTACATGAAGAGCAGCCGCATCGTGGTGGCCAGCCACATGCACGCCGGTGACGGCAACTGCCATGTGAACATTCCCGTGAACTCCAACGATCCGCGCATGATGGAACACGCCGAGGACGTGGCCATGCAGGTCATGGCGAGAACGCAGGAACTCGGCGGCGCGGTTTCGGGCGAGCACGGCATAGGCATCACCAAGATAGCCTTTCTGGACACGAAGCAGATGGAGAGCCTGCGCGAGTTCAAGCTGCGTGTGGACCCGCGCGACCTTCTGAACCCCGGCAAGCTCGTCACCCGCACCCTGCCCGTGCGGCCCTTCACCTTCTCCTTCAACAGGCTTATCGCGGACATCAGGGAATCCGGCCTGCCGGACAAGGAATGTCTCATCCGTCTGCTCTCCCAGGTGCAGACCTGCACCCGCTGCGGCAAGTGCAAGCAGGTCTGTCACATGGTCTATCCCGAGCGCTCCTTCCAGTACAACCCGCGCAACAAGAACCTTATTCTCGGCGCGCTCACCGAGGCCATCTACTACTCGCAGGTCACCACGGGCAGACCTTCTCCGGAGCTTCTGGAGGAGCTGCGCCATCTTGTGGAGCACTGCACGGGCTGCGGCCGCTGCACGTCGGTATGTCCGGTGAAGATTGAATCGCCGGAAGTGGCGCTGAGCTCGCTGGCCTATGTGAAGCGCGAGGGCGTGGGCGGCCATCCGGTGAAGGCGCAGGTGCTCAACGTGCTGGCCTCCGACCCGGCGAGCCGTATTCCGGCCTTTGCCAAGATGGCGGCCCTCGGTCAGAACCTGATGAACCAGTTCATTCCGCTGGTACCCCGCATGTGGCGCAGGCGCATGAGCAGTCCGCTCTTTTCCGCAAGGGGCCCGGCTCTCGGCATGGTGAGCATTTACGAGAGCCTGCACCTGGACAAGAATGCGCCCGTGCATCTCTTCCTGCCCGTGAGCGGCGATATCTCGGCTCAGGGCGTGCTGGAAGGCCGCGTGCCCGCGGTGCTGTATTTTCCGGGCTGCGGCGGCAGTCTCTTCTATCGCCGCATCGCGCTGGCCTCCCTTGCGCTTATGATGCATGCGGGCGTGCCCGTGGTGCTGCCGGCACGGCATCTTTGCTGCGGCTATCCGCTGCTGGCGGCGGGCGGAGCGGAAAAATACGAGGAGAACCTCCAGCGCAACAGGCAGGTCATCGCCGCCACGCTGCTGGCCGCGGCCGAGGCAGGATTCGACGTGAACATGCTCGTCACCGCCTGCGGTTCCTGCCGTGATTCTCTCATGCGTCACGGCATCACCGGACCGGACGGGGTCGTGCTGCCCCACAACGACATCGTGCAGCTTCTGGTGGACCGCCTGCCCCACGGCGTGGCCGTGAGCGACGAGCGCATCATTTACCATTCCTCCTGCCATCCTGCCTGGTCCGGCGTGAAGGCCACCAAGGACGGCGGCAAGGTGGCGAGGGCGCTTGAGCGCATTACCGGCGCGTCCATTCTGCTCAACCCCGGCTGCTGCGGCGAATCCGGCGCCGGAGCCTATACCTGCCCGGACATCTACAACGTGCTTCGCGACCGCAAGCGTGAAAGGTTGCAGAGCGCTCTTGCGGGCTACAAGGCCGACGCGCCCATTCTGGTGGGCTGCCCCTCCTGCAAGATAGGCATAGCCCGCACGCTCATGACCATGGATATGAGCCATCCTGCGCGCGGCAAGGACAAGGCGGCGGAGGACAAGCCCGTCATCGACACCCACCGCCCCGTGCTGCACAACGTGGAATGGCTGGCCGAAACCCTTCTCGGCAGGAACTGGCTCTCCACCTTCCGGGCGCAGGCTTCCCGAACGGAAGGTCATCCCGGCGTGCGCGTGGTGTGCATGGAGGAGAAGAAGCGCTAGGTTTCCGCATCCGCGGCAAGGCGGGCTCTTCCCGCCTTCTTTTCCCGGCTTTCCGGCCCCGGAGGTTGCGACTTCCGGGGCCGTTTTCGTTGCCGGGCGCGGAGTTTTGCAGGCGCGCGCTTTTTTTGCAACGGGAGACGTGCCCGGGCAATCTCACGGAAGAGGACGGAGGGGAAGCGTGTCGGCGGGGCTTCTCCGCCCGTGCCGAGGCGCCCGGGAAAGGCCCGGGAAAGGCTTCCGGAAGGGGGGCGGCGTGCATCAGGGGGACGCCTCGCTCCATCCCGGCGTGCTGAAAGGAAGAAGCGCCGGAACGCCGTCATTAACGGAAAGGCGGGGCCGGAAGAAAGAACTTCCGGCCCCGCCCCGCTTCAGAGAATCAGGCCTTCACGACGCGGCCGCGACGTCCCCCGGAGGAAGCGAGACTGCCGGTTCCTGCCGCATGCAGGAACAGGGCGAGGCAGGCGAGGGAGACGACGATACCCGCGATGGTGGACGCTTCCATGGACAGGCCGAGTCCTATGGGCGCGTAGCAGATGTAGGCCGTACACACCGTGGTCATGAACACGGCGGGCAGAGTGGTTATCCAGTGCAGGCGTCCGTGGGAGGCGAGCCATACGGAGAAGGCCCGTACACACCGTGGTCATGAACACGGCGGGCAGAGTGGTTATCCAGTGCAGGCGTCCGTGGGAGGCGAGCCATACGGAGAAGGCCCACAGACTCACGCAGGACATGGTCTGGTTGGCCCAGCCGAAATAGCGCCAGATGACGGGAAAGTCGAGCAGCGTGAGGGCCACGCCCCCGCAGAACAGAGGCAGGGCGGTGAGCATGCGTTTTCCAGCGTTTTTCTGGTCGATGTGGAAATGGTCGGCCAGCATGGTGCGCGCGGCGCGGAAGGCCGTATCGCCGGTGCTTATGGGCAGCAGCACCACGCCGAGTATGGCGAAGAGGCCGCCCACAGGTCCGAGCAGCGTCAGGGAGATCTGCTGCACCACGAGCGTGGGAGCGCCCTTGGGGCCCATGGCCGCGGACAGGGCGGCGGCGTCGGGATAGAAGGACAGAGCCAGCGTAGCCCAGATGAGGCCGAGCACGCCTTCGGTGATCATGGCGCCGTAGAAGACGCGGCGGCCCTGCCTTTCACTGGTCATGCAGCGGGCGCGCAGGGGCGACTGCGTGGCATGGAAGCCGGAAATGGCCCCGCAGGCTATGGTGATGAACAGCAGCGGCCATACGGGCACGTCGCCGGGGTGCACGTTGGCGAAGAAGTTCGTGTTCGGCAGAATGGTATAGTCCTGCGTGAAGAGGGCGATGAGCAGACCGAAGGCCATGAAGATGAGCAGTATGCCCACCACGGGGTAGAAGCGGCTCACGATGCGGTCGAAGGGAATGACGGTGGCCACGAAGTAATAGGCGAAGATGAGCACGCTCCAGGCCAGCGTGGGCGCGGAGGGAAAGAGGTCGGTGAGAAAGTGCGGGAACAGGCTGGCAAGCAGCGCGGCCGGAGCCAGCACGAAGGTGGCCCCCACCATGACCATGAAGAGAATGGTGAAGCATTCCATGAAGAGACGCATCCCCGATCCGAGGTTGCGGCCGATGATGTCGGGATAGCCGATACCCCCTTCCCGCAGGGAAATCATGCCGGCGACATAGTCGTGCACCGCGCCCGCGAAAATGGAGCCGAGAACGACCCACAGCAGGGCCACGGGCCCGTAGAGCGCGCCGAGAACGGTGCCGAGCACCGGGCCGAGCCCGGCGATGTTTATCATCTGGCTCATGTAGAGCTTCCAGAGGGGCATGGGTTCGAAATCCACGCCGTCCCTTTTCGTCATCACGGGAGTTTCACGGGAACCGTCGGCTCCGAAAACACGTTCCACAAAGGCGCCGTACACGGCGTAACCCGCCGCAAGCAGCGCACAGCAGCCGAAGAAATAAAGGGTGCCAGACATAACCTTCCGGCTTTCGCCGGTCCTCCGATGCCCTTCCTTGCAGGGCTCTGGTTGTTCCGCCCCCGTCAGAGGAGACGGAAACGTGGTTTTCTGCCCCTTGCGGGGCGGCGGCCGGCCCGAGAAGAAACCATGGCAACGCTTCAAAGACAGGCCGCGCTTCAGACATGCGGCCCTGCCGCGGAAAAGAGTCTTCTGCGCGACGGGGCAGGGCACGAACAGTGCTCCTGTGGAAAGAACTTGTCAACTGTTTGTTTTTGATACTTTTTTGTGTCGATAGAGTTTGATATTTTTTACACATGTCGGAGCGTTTTCCTTATCCGGCACGGGAAAAAGGCATTGACAAGAAGGCCGTGGCGATGAAATTCTTGTTCTGTGCCCCGGAAAAAGGGGCAGGCGCGGCTGTTGCGGGCAGTTCGCGCTTTCCGGCACGAGAGCCGGAACGAATCTGTTTGAGACGGGGAAGCTCCGGGTCACGCCCGGAGGTTGCAGGCGTCGCCGCTTTTGCGATGCAGAAAACCTGAAGGAGCGCAGAATTCCGCCATGCGGACGGCAGTCTCCGTCGTTTCCGCCGTTTCGGAAAGGAAAAACACCGATTCAAGGAGAATAACCATGAAATTCGATCTGGTCATCCATGTGAATGCCGACAACGCCGAAGTGTTCAAGCTGGCCTTCAGCCAGGCGGCCAACTACAAGAAGGAAGCCATGCTCAAGCGCCACAGGATTTCCGCCGTGGACATCGCGGCCAAGGCCGGCTTCACGGCGCTCAGCGAAGTGGAAACCTTCAAGCTCATTATGGTGGTGAACGGTCCCGCGGTGCAGCAGCTCGTGAAGGAGAACACCGAACTTCTGGCCAGAGCGCAGGAAGCCGTGGCCAACGGCCTGAAGATTCATGTGGGTCAGTGCGCCATGAATTTCTATAAGATGGAAAAGGACATGCTCTGGTCGTTCGTGGAAGTGGTGCCTTCCGCCACGCTGGATATCGTGCAGCTTCAGAACTCCGGCTTCGCCTACATGAAGGTGTAGCACCGTTTCGCCCCTCTTGTCGTTTCAGGCGGAAAGGCATGGCTTTTCCGCCTTTTTTGTCGCCCCGGACAGGCCGTCCATTCCGCGGCGTTGGGGAAAAGGCGGAGGCGTCCGGTACCGGAGAGCGCGTACCGGAAACAGGGGCCGGAGAAAAGGTGCGCGTTTTTTCTGCTCCGTTTGTGTTGTTCTGCCCGGCCTCCGTGAGGGCCTGCTTCGCATCGGAACAGGGCGAGTACCTGCCCTTGAAAAAACGCGCCGCCTCGGGGAAGAGGGCGCGCTGTCATGCGGTGATGTCGGCTCAGGCGATGGAGGAGCCGCCGGGCGCGTCGGCCGTGAGCAGGGAGAGGCCGCCTTCGAATTCGGCGGT
>CASFUJ010000184.1 GCA_949297645.1 uncultured Desulfovibrionaceae bacterium | reverse complement strand
TTCCACGTCGGCTATCTGACGCTCCACTTCGGCAAGCTGCGCTTCGGCCTCCTGCCTGCGTCTGGCCAGATCGTCCATTTCCTGAACGATTTCCTCACGGCGGCCCGTGAAAAACTTTTTGATGAGCTTGCCCGCCGCGTACCAGATGATGCCGACGAAGATGGCGGCGTTGATCACGCGAAGCAGAAAATCACCCCACGGCAGGGAGTGTCCGTCGCTCGCGGATGCGAACTGGCAGGATATCAGAACCAGAGCGCAGGCCGTCACTATACCATAGATTCTTTGCACGCCGTACTCCTTGCTGCGATGCTATCCAAGCATGGACTTGAGGGCAACCTGAACGAAATCGCCCACCCTTCCGTCAAGCTCGCGCCTGGCTTCTGCGCTTTCCTCGCGGATGCGCCCGGCTGCGGCGCGATGGATGGAGCGGGCCTCATCACTCGCCTCGTTCACCTTGGCCTGGGCAGCCGCCTCAGCGGATTCCTTCATGCTCCTGCGCATGGCGGACACTTCCGCGCGGGCCTTTTCGATACGGGCGGTATAACCTTCCATCTTGAGGCCGGCCTCGCCCTCAAGGGCGTCGGCTTCGCCTCTCAGCGCATCATTCTGGGTACGGCGACGGGCGATGACGCCCCGCACCGGGCGAATGATCAGGTAATTTATGATTGCGAGCGCAATCAGAAAATTCACCACCTGAATCAGGAGGGTTATGTCGATATTGATCATTCCGAGAACCTCCAACCGAAGCTGTAAAAAGGGGCCACTCTACCGTCAACGTATTCTAAGCCCCCAAAGTTCTGCGCTCCTGAATTATTGGGAGTAGAATCATTTTTTTAGGTACCCCGTTTTTCATTCTTTGTCAAAGCCGGACTCTTTTTTTTCCAAGAAATAAAGAGGTTCCGGCCTGTCTTTTGCACAAAAAGTGACAAAACGGGAAATCGTCTCATATCATACCGGAAAGGCTCTTTCTTTTGCAAAAAAAACGAAAAAAACAAGAGGAAAATTTCTGACGCCGTCTTCCGTATTTTCTTTTTAGAACGGCTTTCGGGACGGAAAAAAATAAATAAAAATCTACTCGGACTTTTTTTCACGATACCTGAAAAGGAAGTGCTCTCCCCTCCGGTCCGTCGTTCTTTTGTCGAGACGCTTCCCCGACGAAAGCTCCCGCGTACTGCAACCCATTTCTTGTCATGCCTCATGAAGGCGCTCAAAACGGCGGAAAACTCCCGGCACACCTGTATGCCGCGGCGGCATGCGAATACGATAAGGAAAAGTGTGCCCCACGGTGTCGTGAGAAGCCGCACAGGATGAACGCAAACACCATCCGGAGAGATTTCCACGGGTACGAACTCACCTGCGGAGAGTTTGCGGAGAAGGACTAAAAGGTTCTGCGACAGATGTCTGCGCTCATAACAACACAATGCGACGACCCTTTTCCGTGCCGCGCACAGCTGCTGCTGACTTCCGGAACATATCGTGTCGGAAAAAATTTCAGAAACGCATGAAGAGGCAGACAGACTGTAGGCAGAGGCTCAATGCGTCAACTCTTGAACACAAAGCGTCGCATGGAAATACTGAGCACAATGCCGACCAGGGCGCAGTTGACCACCAGCGCCGTCCCCCCGTAGCTGATGAAAGGCAGGGGCATGCCCACCACGGGCATGAGGCCCACCACCATGCCGATGTTCACGATAATCTGCCAGAAAAAATAGAAAAAAATACCTGCGGCCAGTGTACTGCCGAAGCGGTCTTTGGCGTCCCTCACGGTACTGTACATGGCCATGAGAAAAACACAGAACAGCGTGACGAGCCCCATACAGCCGGCAAACCCCCATTCCTCGCCGAGCACCGCGATGGCGAAGTCGGTATGCTTTTCCGGCAGGAAGCGGAGCTGACTCTGCGTACCTGCGAGAAAGCCCTTGCCGAACATTTCTCCCGAACCGATGGCTATCTGCGACTGGATGATGTGGTAACCCGCCCCCCGTGGGTCACGCGTGGGGTCGAGAAAGGTAAGTATGCGCTCCTGCTGATAGTCGTGAAGCACGAACCAGCCGAGAGGCATGATAAGCGGAATCACCAGAAGGCACACCCGCAACACTCTCCACTTCACACCGTGGAAAAGCACCATGCCTCCGAGCAGCACCAGTACCGTGAGGCCTGAGCCGAGGTCCGGCTGCTTGGCTATGAACAGAAAGGGGACGACGCCGATGGAAAGCACCTGGGCAAGACGCTTCCAGCCCAGAGATTCCCCGTCGCGGCACAAAGCCTTCGCTCCCATCATGAGAACGGCGAACTTGGCCAGCTCGCTGGGCTGGAGATTCATGACGCCGAGGTCGATCCAGCGCTTTGCACCGTAAACCGTCTTGCCGATGACGGGCACCAGCATCAGCAGGAAAAGCACGATGACATAGCAGGGCACGGCCAGACGCTCGATACGCCGGTAATCGATGAGCATGCACATCACCATGACGGCAAGACCGATAAGTCCCCACACGAGCTGCCGCTGATAGAAAGGCGACATCACGAATCCGCCCTCAATGCGTGAGCCGCTTGCAGAATACAGGTTCACCATGCCTACGGCGAAAAGCAGCATCGTGATGAACACGAGCCCCCAATTGATCTGGAAGAACATTCTTCTGTCGGGCATCTGCATGGGAAACCTCGGCGCCCCCGGCGCTGTATGCGTATCTTGCTCCGGAGTGCCCGGAGCGGGAAGGAGTAGAAGCGCCGTCTCCCGGCCCGTACTCTCACACGGGCCGAAAGGCGGCGTATCGGAATCCGTAAGGTTCCGGCAGGACGCGCGTTGCCGGAATGCGCGTCACGAAAACGGCGGAACACCGTCTCCGGGAACGCATGCCTTCGAAAACTCTAGTTTCCGGACGCCATCTCCCTGTCGCGCTTCAAAGCTTCCAGCACCGCGTCGGCCACATGTCCGGGCACGGCGCAGCGCTCCATGTGATTCACGCCGCGGATCGTCGTCCCGGAAGGCGAACAGACTCTGACGCGGAGATTCGCAAAGCTTTCGTTGCTCTCCAGCGCAAGACGCGCCGTGCCCTCCACCATGGCGGAGATGAGGTCGGCGGCCACGGGAGCCTTCAGTCCCATGGTGATACCCGCATTGAGCAGGCCTTCCATGAAAAGAAGCACGAAGGCGGGTCCGCAGCCCACCAGCGAGGAAAACGCCGGAAACTGAGCTTCGGGAAGCGGTACGACCATGCCCATGAGACGGAACATGTCGAGAAGTTCCTGTCCTCTGGCCGCCTCCAGCGCCGGATCTTCCAGACACAGGGCGAATACCCCTCTGCCCACGATGACGGGAAGGTTCGGCATGCAGCGCACCACAGGGCAGCGTTCCTCCACGCCCCGGCGCAGCTTCTCCTGCGAGAAGGCGGCGGCCAGTGACACCACGACCTTGGAGCCGTCCAGCGCGGGACGGATTTCCTCCAGCATGGCTTCCATCTGATAGGGCTTCACCGCCAGAATGATGATTTCGGCCTTCTGTGCAAGTTCGAGCGGCGTTTCCACAAAGATCACGCGGTGTCCGTCCGCTTCTATGCCTTCCACCTTGGCGCGGGTATGGTCATGTCCGAGCAGGGTGAAGCCGGCATGGGACACAAGGCCCTTCAGCACGCCTCCGCCCATGTTTCCGCAGCCTATGCAGCCTACGACCTTCATGGCTCAGCCCACGATTTCCGTCTGGCTGAAGAAAAAGGCCACTTCCCGGGCGGCGGTCTCGGGAGCGTCGGAACCGTGCACGGCGTTGGCCTGCACGCTTTCGGCGTAGAGTCTGCGTATGGTGCCTTCGGCGGCATTCGCGGGATTGGTGGCCCCCATGAGCGCACGGTAGGAGGCGATGGCGTTCTCGCCTTCCAGCACGGAGCAGACAACGGGGCCGGAAATCATGTATTCCACGAGTTCACCGTAGAAGGGACGCTCCTTGTGCACCTCATAAAACGCTTCCGCCTGAGCGCGGGTAAGACGTATCATTTTCATGGCCACGATGCGCAGACCGCTCTTCTGAATCATGGCGAGGATATCGCCCTGAAGGTTGCGGGCCACGGCGTCGGGCTTGATGATGGAAAGGGTTCTCTGAAGCATGGGTTCCTCCGTCCTGGCGTTGCGGGGCGCGGCGGGATGAACGGCGCCAGCCCCTTCTTTTCATACTTATCCCCCGGCGCCGGATGAAGAACCGGCTCATCCGCGACTGTCGCCTGCCCCGGCACTGCCGAACAACACGAAAACGCCCCGGAG
>CASFUJ010000183.1 GCA_949297645.1 uncultured Desulfovibrionaceae bacterium | reverse complement strand
GTACTGTGATTTTTCTGCCTATTTATTAAGCACTTTTTAGGCACGCACTACATTTAGATAAGTGACTTATCCACAGTTTTGAAAAACGCTTGATTTACAGAACAATGGGATAAATTTTAAAAATATAGGGTTTTCCCTTGAATACAACATCGCCCGGACAGCGCCGCCGTCCCGGCATGTTCCGGCATACTGTACGGAAGCAGGGCTTGTACGACTTCTGCCGCGCTTTACGCCGGGAGTGAATCGGCGGCCTGCGCACGTCGGCCCTGCCGCCTGAAGACTGAAGGCTCCGGCGCGTTGAAAGAACCTTGTTTCCTGCAGGCAGGAAACGGATGCCGGGCAAAGGCTGCGTAAGCAAAAACGGCAGGACTGCGCCCGGACTGCCGGGACACGGCGCCTGACCTTCTGCGTTACGTTTTCCGATGACGTTTTCCCGCCCCCGGGACACAATGCCGACCTTCGCGCCCGTTTTCGGAGGAGGTTTCCCGACTCCCGCGACACAACGCCGGGACGTTGCGCCACTTTCCAAAACATCTTGAAATCCTTCCATCAACACCTCTGTTCCGGCGAAGGCCGGAACAGAGGTCGGCCACCGTGGGTGGGTCCGTGAGGACACACCCACACTGAAGACGCGCCACGACGAGGCCGGGCGGAACGCAGAGCCTTTGCTCCCGACGAGCAAACACCGCCCGTCCGGGCCGCGCGCACGGCAAAAGCGCCCCGACACCGCACTTCGGCCTTCCGTTCCGTCGTCCCTGAAACGGAAGCCGACGCCGCCTGTTCCCCTGAAGCGGCAACGCTTTTCGCCTCCTCTCTCCGGCCTGCGTGCGGCCGCCGACCGGCTTTGCCGGGAGGCGGAACCATGGGGGTCTGGGGGAGATTATCTCCCCCAGATGCCTTTCCGGGGCCCGGGGGCCCTGCCCCCGGCGGGGTCCGGGGCGGAGCCCCGCTGCCTTTTCCGGGGTGACAAAAAAGCCCCGGGGGAGCCGGGGCGTGGAGTCCTTCGGCCTGCACGGGGCCGGAAGGCATGGTTTCCGTCAGACGCGGATGATTTTGTCGGCGAGGTCGAGGCTGGTGACGATATCGAGCATATTGGTGGTTTCGCCGACCTGTTTTTGTTCGAGGAGGTGGAAGTAATCGAGGCAGGTTCCGCAGACGAGGATACTGACGCCGGAGCTTTCGAGTTTTTTCAGGGCGTCGAGGCAGGGGCCGGGGTTGGAGGCAAGGCGGACGCCGCCGTTGACCATGACGATGCGCCAGAGGTTGGCGCCCATTTCGGGGAGGGTGGCGAGGAAGTTGGCCATGAGTCGGGAGCCGAGTTCATCGCTTCCGCTGCCCACGGTATCGGAACTCAGGAAGACGAGGGTACGGCAGGGAGTTTCCTCTCCGGTCGAAGCAATGACTTCTTCCGCGGCGGCGCAGGAGATACCGGCCTTGCGGGCTGTCACGGTCCACAGGGCGTCTTCGCGTTTTTCGACCTGGGGGGCGTAGCCGCTTCTGGCGAGAAGGCGGCTCACGTTTTCGGAGGCCGGGGCGTTATCCACCAGCACTTCCACTTCTTCGGGGCCGCTCTCGAGAAGCGAGCGGGTACGGATGACAGGTTCCGGGCAGACCAGCCCGCGGCAGTCCAGTGTTTTCCTCATAACAGGCTCCATGGTTCAGGTTAAAGCTCTGCGGCGAAGGCGGGGCACGGGCCGCACGGCCGGGACGCTGCAATCCTCCGCACTGCGGCAACTTCTGCTTCCGGCACGGCGGGGACGCTGCAACCCTCCGCTCTGCGGCGTGCCGTCTTCCGACACCGTCCTGTTTTTAACGTCTTTTCCGGCCCGGAGCAAGGAAGCGGGCCGCCTTTACTTCACCTGCCGCGGCTGGTATGGTGGGGCATTGCGGCATACGGCCGCCCTTTTTCCTTTTTCGCAGGAAAGAATCATGCTGCTTTCAACCATAGTCAAATCCTACAGAAACGTCAGAGTGCTGTGCGTGGGCGACGTGATGCTCGACCATTTCCTTTACGGCAAGGTGGAGCGCATTTCCCCGGAAGCGCCCGTGCCCGTGTTCAACTTCCAGAGCGAGAAGAAGATGCTCGGCGGCGCGGGCAACGTGGTGGCCAACCTGAAGAGTCTGGGCTGCGCGGCCGACATTCTCTGTTTCGTCGGGGACGACGAAGCGGGCAGAGAGGTGCGCGAACTTCTGGAAAAGGTGTGCGACCATGTGGAAGCCGTCGTGGTGCCCGGTTTTCCCACCATTGAAAAGACGCGCGTGATTGCGGGCAACAGCCATCTTCTGCGCATCGACAACGAGCGTCGTTTCCGCTGTGAGGACGACGTTCTCGAGGCGAATCTCGAGGAACGGGTGAAGCAGGCGGACATCGTGCTGCTTTCCGACTACGCCAAGGGGCTGCTTTCTCCGGAGCGCTGCCGTCGCGTCATCAAGGCGTGCCTGGCGGCGGAGCGGCCCGTCATCATCGACCCCAAGGGCGACGACTACGCCAAGTACGCCGGGGCCACGGTGGTGAAGCCCAATCTCAAGGAATTCAATCAGGCGACGGGGCTTTCCTGTCATCCCACCGACGCCGATTTCGAGGACAGACTGCGCGAAGGCGCAGGACGACTGTTTGAAAAACACGGTATTCAGAACATGCTCGTCACGCTTTCCGAGCACGGCATGGCCTTCGTGTCCGCGGCGCATCCCGACGAAGTATTCCGTATTCCCACGGAAGCGCGCGAAGTGTTCGACGTGTCCGGCGCGGGCGATACGTCGCTCGCGGCGTTCGGCGCGTCGCTGGCCGCCGGTGCGGAGATTCAGGACGCCATGAAGCTGGCCAACGTGGCGTCCGGCGTGGCGGTGGGCAAGCTCGGCACCTCCTGCGTCACGGCGCAGGAAATCATCGACGCGCTTTCACGCCGCCGCAGCTCCAGCGGGCCGGGCTGGAAGCAGAAGAACAAAATCGTGAGCCGTCACGAGGCCGCGAACATTGCGGCGCAGTGCCGCGAACAGGGCCGAAAGGTGGGCTTCACCAACGGCTGCTTCGACCTTCTGCATCAGGGGCATCTTCATTCTCTCATGCAGGCGCGCGGAGAATGCGACGTGCTCATGGTGGGCCTCAATACCGACGCCTCCATTAAAAGACTCAAAGGCCCGGAGCGTCCCATTCAGGACGAAAAGACAAGAGCGCTGCTGCTCGCCTCGCTGGAATTCGTGGATTTCGTCGTCATGTTCGACGACGATACCGCCCTTCCGCTCGTGGACGCCATCCGACCCGACCTCATCCTCAAGGAAGGCTACACCATCGACCGCTGGCCCGAGGCGCAGTTCGTGGAAAGCTACGGCGGCAAGGCCGTCACGCTCTCGAGGCTTGAAGGCTATTCCACCACGAACACCATACGACGCATGAAGGGCTGAGAACAACGAGGCTCCGAAGCCGGGGAAACCCGGCTTTTTTCATCCGCAAACGGATCCCAAGAGCGTCCCGGCAGCGCCGGAATTCCGCGCCGTTTCAGCCGGGCGTCCGTTCCGCCATCCGTTTCTTCCGGCCTCCACGGCGCGGAGAAGCTGACGCAAGAATCGAAGCGCCCGTCTCCCGCAGAAGCAGGGACGAAAGTCCCGCCCGGGAAGGATGGCTTTCAGCCGTCAGTCTCCCGCAGAAGCAGGGATAGAACCATCGATTCCAGAATCCGCAAGGCGTTCACGCTCCCCCCGGCGCAGGTACGAAATCCCGCCGGAGGAAAGCCGTTCTCTTTCCCGCGCTCCCGGAGCAGCGCCGGAATTCCCGGAGCGTTCACGCCGCCCTTCCGACGTGAACGCCTCCGGATTGCGGCTTACCGGGGATATTCCATCACGCTGACGGAGCCGCCCGCAAGGTCTTCGATGGAGACCTTCTCCTCTCTTCCGTCGTGCAGAGAGTTGCGCAGAACAATCAGGTTGCCCTCGACGCCGACCACGGCCCTGTAATGATAGTGCTTGTACAGCAGTACCATGCGGCCCTGTTCCAGATGCTGCCTGATGATGTCCGCGTCCGCAGCATTCCGAATCGAGCCCACGGCGTTCTCGGAGCCTTCACGATAGTAAACCTCTTGCATGCCGAACAGGCCCGCGAACTCCGGCGCAATGCCCATGGTGCCGAGGCTCCAATCCCGGTCCTTCTGCTGGTAGGCGGCCGCAAGAGAATGTTCCAGTCTGGAGAATCCGGAGCCGCTCCCCGTCTGCCGGTGTGACAGCTCCGGCCGCAGATTCATGGTGCCGTCGTCATTGAG
>CASFUJ010000182.1 GCA_949297645.1 uncultured Desulfovibrionaceae bacterium | reverse complement strand
GTACCCAGGAAGCCGCGGGCAGCCGGTAACAGAAATGCCGATATCAGACCGTACATGCGCCTTAGAGCGCGGCTGGTAAGAGAGCCTTACAGGCGCATAAGAGGAACTACCGGCTATGCCGGTGGGGCCCCTTTTGTCGTTGCGGATGTTTTTGGCGGGAAAAGAGGAAAGCTTTCTGCGGAGAAGGCGCTTGCCCGGTAAGGCGACCGGAGCTTCGCATGTGGAAGCGAGGTTGTGAGGAAAGCTCTTCATACCTGCCTCGCATCAGGATCGTTCTTTTCGGAGGTACCTCTCTCATGCGTCAGTGACGGCCTGCCTCGGCAACGGATTGCGGTAGAAAGGAGGCAAAGGAGGTTTCTTTTGTGGGAAAGGTGCGTTCTCATTCGGGGTCGTCGGGAGCGCGTGCACGTTTCCGCGCAGACTCCGTACGTTGTTTTCCGGTCTTTCCGACGGCCGTGTCGTTCTTTGGCGGAACGGCGGCTTGAAGGGCAGTACATACGAAAAAAGGCTTATGAGATATCTCATAAGCCTTACTTCCGAATGGTGCGCCCGGAGAGATTCGAACTCCCGACCTACAGGTTCGTAGCCTGTTGCTCTATCCAGCTGAGCTACGAGCGCTTGGTGAAAAAGGACATTATTCGCCCTTGGGTGAAACGTCAAGGGTTTTTTGCGTGTTTTTGTAGAGAGAAAAGAAAAAGGCCTGCCTTTTCGGCAAGCCTTCCTGCTTTTCATGGTGGTGCGCCCGGAGAGATTCGAACTCCCGACCTACAGGTTCGTAGCCTGTTGCTCTATCCAGCTGAGCTACGAGCGCCCGACAACGGCCAACATAGGAGAAACGGGCATGGTCGTCAAGCGTTTTTTTCTTTCGCAGGTATTTTTTCAGGACGTTTTTCTGAATCCCGGGACCGCACTCTTTTTTCAGTCTGCCTCGGGAAGGATTTGCAGTTCCGCCTTGACCGTGCAGAGAACGTGTCCTACTGTATTCTCACTATGAACTGGGACTGGGATAAACTACAGGAAAAGCGGCAGCAACAGCAGAAACACGGCTGGGGTTCCGCGGGCAAGGGCAATCGGGACAGACGCGACGACCGCGACGACCCGCAGGATAATAACGACAGACAGAACCAGCAGAGAGGTCCTTCAGGATTGAAGCCTCCGTCTTTTTCGTGGCCGAAGCTTCCGAAAATGGAGGGCTTGCCCGGACTGCGCTGGTTGCTTGGCGGGGCGTGTCTGGTCTGGGTTCTTTCCGGTATCTATATCGTGCAGCCGGACGAGGCCGGCGTGGTGCTTCGTTTCGGACGTTATGTGCGAACCGAGCCGCCGGGACCGCATATCCATCTGCCGTATCCCATAGAAGAGGTGTTCAAGCCGAAGGTGTCGCAGGTCCGTCAGACGGCCGTGGGCTACCGTGCTCAGTCAGTGGGCGGGGTATTCCAGCAGGGCCGTGTGCAGGCCGTGGATGAGGAATCTTCCATGCTCACCGGGGATGAGAACATCATCAATGTGCAGTTCAATATCCAGTATCAGATAAAGCCCGACGGCGCGGTGGACTATCTGTTCAACGTCATCCGGCCCGATCAGGTGGTCAAGCGTGCGGCTGAGGCTTCCATGCGCGAGGTCATAGGCAAGAATACGCTGGACTCCGCTCTTACCGACGGCCGCGTGAAGATACAGAACGACGTGGCGGAGCTTCTCCAGAACATTCTGGACAGGTACCAGGTGGGAGTGCAGGTCGTGGCCGTGCAGATGCAGGATGTGCAGCCTCCGCAGGAAGTGCGCGACGCCTTCAAGGACGTGGCCAGCGCCCGCGAAGACAAGCAACGCAGCATCAATCAGGCCGAAGCCTACAGGCGCGACATTCTGCCCAAGGCACAGGGGCAGGCGTCGGAAATGGTGAACAAGGCCGAAGCCTATCGCGAGACCCGTGTCCGCGAGGCCGAGGGTGAGGCGCAACGCTTCCTTGCCGTGCTTGCCGAGTACGAAAAGGCCGAGGACGTGACGAGAAAGCGTATGCTGTATGAAGCTTTTGAAGATATTTTGAGCAAGCCGGGCATGGAAAAGCTGGTGCTGCCTTCCGAGGCCGGTTCGAACGTGCTTCCCCTGCTGCCGCTTGATGCCTGGAAACGGCAGGACGGCTCCAAGGAGGAATCCCGCTGATGAAGGGTTTCAAATCCGTAGTTGCAGTTTCGCTGCTGATACTGGCGGCCGTGCTCGTGCCGCAGACGTTGTTCATTGTGAATCAGACGCAGCAGGCGCTGGTCATACAACTGGGCCATCCGCTGAATAAGGTGTATAAGGCCGGTCTGCACGTCAAGCTGCCGTTCATCCAGACCGTGGTGTATTTCGATGCCCGTATTCTGGACTATGATGCCCGTCCTGCTGAGGCGCTCACCAGCGACCTCAAGTCCATCGTACTCGACAACTATGCGCGCTGGAGGATCGAGGATCCCCTGCAGTTCTACCGTACCATGCGCACGGAAGCGAACGCGCAGGCCAGACTGGATGCCGTCATCTATTCTCAGATGCGTGCCCACATAGGCCGTCATACGCTCACCGAGGTCGTGGCGGATGAAAGAACGTCCATCATGGAGTCGGTGACGGAAAAGGCTTCTCAGCAGATGAAGGAGTTCGGCATATCCATCGTGGATGTGCGCATCAAGCGCACCGACCTGCCTGCCGAAAACCAGCGCGCCATTTTTGACAGAATGCGTGCCGAACGCGAGCGTCAGGCGACGCAGTATCGCTCGGAAGGCGCCGAAGAAGCCACGAAAATCCGTTCCACAGCGGAAAAGGAACGCGCCCTTATTCTGGCTGACGCCGGTAAGCAGGCGCAGGTGCTCCGTGGTGAAGGCGATGCCGAGGCCGCGCGTATCTACGCCGAGGCCTTTTCCCGTTCGCCGGAGTTTTTCTCCTTCCAGCGCGGTCTGGAAGCACTGCGCAAGTCGCTCGGAGAAAATACCCGTATGGTGCTTACTCCCGACAGCCCTCTGCTGCAGCCCATAAAGTAGGCCTGTATGGAACGGCTGGATATGGACGACTTCGAGTCCGTGTACGCAAGGATGCTCTTCATTTCCGGAAAGCGTACGCAGGCTGAGCTCGCCGACCTTCTCAATCTCAAGCAGGGCAGCATCTCGGAAGCCAAGAAGCGGGGTACCATTCCTCTGCCCTGGTGCGTGCGCATGTCCGATATCTTCGGCGTGCGCATGGACTGGCTTCGTTTCGGAGAGGTTCCCGTATTTATGGGAGCGGAGCGGAAGGACTCAGTGCTTTTGTCCGACTTGGGCCTGCACCAGCCGGAGTCTTCGGGGATGGAGTTTCCCCGCCCCGGAGAACTGCCCGTGTACAGCACCGTCAGAGAAAAGGGCGGCACGTTTCCTGTGGTGGATATGCAGGTCTTTCCGCTGGGATTTCAGCGCAGGGGCGTGAAAGTGTTCCGGGTGCTGGAAGCCGATATGGCACCCGTGCTCAACAAGGGCGCTCTGGCAGCCGTGGAGCAGGGAGTCGAAGCGGAAGACGGCGCTGTGGCGGCAGTTCTGAAGGATGGCGGACTGGTGTTTCGTCATGTTTTCCGAAACTCCGGCGGCTATGAGCTGCGCACGGAGAGCGGTGAGGCGGAAACGGTGACGGCATCCGAATGGCCGACCGTGTATTACGGAAAGGCCGTCTGGGCGTTTCAACCGCTTTAGGGGGGCGACAGGTGTCTCCTCGAGAGACAGTCACGCGCGGCAGGACTTCCGCGCATGCGCGTCGTGACATGTTCCGCGGTGCTTGTCGGCGCCGTTGCCCGGGCCTCCCTATCGTCGGTTCGGCACGGATGTGCGCATGTGCCTGCAACCTGCTCCTGTTGAGACTTCGGAATGTTCCGAGACTCCGTCCGGGAGCGGTGCGTTCATGCGCCCGATATCCCGGCGTACGGAAAAGAGTTTTTCCCGTCGCGTGGGGCAGAAGCTCTGCCGGCAGGTCATCAGTTCAAATATTGAGGCATACATGTTGATTTCTCTTGGGCCGCAGGCCTTCATTTCTCCGGCTCCGGTACTGCTTGTGGGAACCTATGACGCGGAAGGCAGACCGAATATCATGACGGCTGCATGGTCCAGACCCGGGAGGGGTGGACAGCGTACCGCTTCTACGCCGACTGGCGGGATGTGCTGATCCTGGCGTATCTGGCCGGGGCGGCCGTCACGGCCCTGGTCATGGCCGTCAGCAACCTGCGCTTTGCCCGGCGGCTGCGTCGGCGCCGGGAGGCGCTGGAGACAGCGGTGCCCTTTGGGGATCTGCCGGTGTACCAGGTGTGGGGGCTGGGATCCCCCTGCCTGTGCGGACTGCTG
>CASFUJ010000181.1 GCA_949297645.1 uncultured Desulfovibrionaceae bacterium | reverse complement strand
CCTTCCCGCTGCTTCTTCAGCAGAGCGCAGTGTGCCGCAGTGTCTGTGCCGGCTCTCTGTTTTCCCTGCGGGCACTGAAGCAGGCATGCGGAATCCATGTCCCGGACATCAGGCTCTGTCTCGAAGTCGGAGACGGACGCGACGGCGTTCTGCCGGACGAGTTGCCCCGGCTCTGCGAGGAGGCGCGCCGCCTGAACCTTCCGCTGCGGGGGCTGTCCGTGAACTTCGCCTGTCTGAGCCGCGAGGCTCCCACAGGGGAACGACTGCGCTTTGCCGAAAAACAGCTTGAGCGTATCCGCAGCTTCTGCCTGCCGGACGCCGACATTTCCGCCGGGGGCACGGACGTGCTGGAGCTTGCGGAAGAGGAAAGTCTTCCCCCAAGCGTAAGGGAACTGCGCTGCGGTACGGGCGTCATGCTCGGCGTCTATCCCCTTTCAGGGCGCCCCATTCCCGGGACAAGGCAGGATACGTTCCGCCTTGAAGCTCAGGTGCTGGAATGCCGCGTCAAAAAGGGGCGGCTCATGGCTCTGCTGGATGCCGGTTCCTTTCATACCGCCCCGGAAACGCTCATCCCTCCCCTGTCAGGCATGCTTTTTGCCGGATCTTCTTCCGCCTACACGGTCTTCGATGTGACCGACTGCCCGATGCCGCCGAAGGAAGGCGACCTCCTTTCCTTTGCCATGGACTACCATTCCCTGTCCCGCGCCCTCATCTCGCAGGCGATATCCATCACGCTGGAGAAAGCATGACGCCCCTCATCACCCTGCGCTCCGCAGAAGCGGCCGACCTTGACACGCTTGTCCGGCTGGAACATCAGGTGGAGGACTCTCTTCCGTCCCGCGACATCTTCGCCACGGACGAGAGGGAATTCTATGAGCCCATCATTCTGGGGGCCGGACATATTCTGCTGGCCTTTGATGACGAAAACCGCCTTGCAGGGGCCAGCGTGATCCGTTTCCCTGCGCAGAACGATCCGGAGAATCTGGGCCTTGCCATGTCTCTTCCAGCGGAGGAGCTTGCGCGCGTCCGGCATCTGGAATCCGTGTTCGTCCGCCCGGACATGCAGGGACGGAAGCTGGCGGAGCGGCTGGTGCGGGAGAACATGCGTCTTACCGAAGAGGCCGGCCGCACCATCTCCATGGCTACGGCGTGGCCCGGAAATGCCGCCAGTCTGAAGCTTCACCTGCGTCTCGGCCTGTACATCCGCGCCTTTGCCTTCAAATACGGAGGCAAACCCCGCTTCATTCTCAAGAGCGGCGGCAGCGCCGACCTGACAACGCCGCCCGTGCTGGTGCGCGCCATGGATATTGAGCGACACCGCGCTCTGCTGGCCTCGGGACTGGCAGGCGTCGCCGTACATTCCTCTGACGGACAAAGCGTCCCTCTGGTGGAATATCGCCCTCTGACGAAAAAAACGGAGCGGCCTTCGCCCGATAAAAAGATAAACGAGCTCCGCTCCTTCTCCGATATCGGAAAGGGCAAAGCATAAAGACACCGGCCGGATACGCCTGCCTTCCGCTCTCTCCCCGGCCATCTCGACGGCTTCGGAAACAGTCTTCAGCGCAAAGACGGTGCGACCAAAGCCACAGCGCCCTTCTCCTCAGCCTGTTCAGGCATGTCCTATCCCGCAGGCGTCCTTCCGCGACGCCGACCGCGTCATAACTCTGAACGACGGAAGCAGAGCATGGTGATGTCGTCCGACTGTGCGGCCGTCCCCCGATGCTCCTTCACAGCCTGCATGACGCCGCGCAGCACCTCTTCCGGCGAAGCGCCGCGCAAACCTTCCAGCGCAGAGGCTATACGCTCTTCCCCGAAAAGTTCCAGCTTCTCATTCATGGCTTCGGACACGCCGTCCGTATAAAGCAGACAGTACTCCCCGGGGGCAAGCTCCGTATGGCAGGCCTCGTAATCAAGTCCCTGCATGGCGCCGACCAGCGGACCGCTGGTTTCCGTGACCATACGCACCGGAACCTCCGCATTCGGACTCACAATAAAGGGCGGGCAGTGAGCGCCGCTGGCGTAGTCCAGCCTGCCCGTCGCCGGATCGAAAAGTCCGATGAACAACGTGACGAACATGCAGCTGGGATTGTTTTCCGCAAGTCTCTCGTTGATGCGGAGCATGGCTTCCGAGCAGGAAAGCCCTTCGGCCAGCGCATAACGGACCAGCGTCACGGTCATGGACATGAACAATGCGGCGGACACACCCTTGTCGGACACGTCGCCGATGACCACGGCCTGACGTCCGTCCGGAGCGGTGAAGAAGTCATAAAGGTCGCCGCCCACTTCCTTGGCAGGCTCCAGAAAGGCCGCAGCCGAATAGCCGGGACTTTTCGGCGCGCCGTCCGGCGGGGGCAGTATGCCCATCTGGATATCCCGCGCGGCGTTCAGCTCGCCCTGCATGCGCTGACGCACGGCCAGCGTATCCACAAGGCGACGTATGTTTTCATCCAGCGCCTTCACCATGTGGGCAAAGGCCCCTGCCAACTGTCCCACCTCGTCGTGCCTGTCCACGGGCAGATCATCGACGATGTCGTCCGCAAATCCCACTCCCCGCTCGGAGCTGAAGTCTTCCTTCGCAATTTCGCCGGCTCGAACGGTAAGCAGACGCAGCGGCGCGAGGGTACGCATGGTGAGCACCAGCATGACAAACAGACTCAGGACAAGAAGCACCGCGGCCACGGCAAAAAGATGACGGGCCAGAGCTTCTGCGGGGCCGGTGATGGCGCTCAGGGGAATGGAGGCCGCCACATACCAGTCCATGGCCTTGAAATAGACCAGACGGTACAGAACGGGATTTTCCTCCCCGTCGGTATTGCCTTCCAGCGCATCGCCTTTGCGCACTCTTTCCAGAGCTTCTTCGGGAATGGAAGAAAGCGACATATGCGTTCCCTTGCCCGCAAGCACCCGCCCATCGGAAGCCACCACGGATATGGAAGCGCCACGGCTCAGCTCCAACGAGTCCAGCCGCTCCTGAATTCCGAGTACCATGCGCCTCTCAAGACTCGCGCGACTCTGCTCGGCATCGGCCACGGGGGCAGCCACAACAAGTGTTCCCACACGCTTCACGGGCATGAAGCAGACAAGAACGGGAATTTCCTGACCGTCCCGTTCTGAAAGGCGCACCACGGCGAACTGTCCTTCAGAAACCGATTCCCTATGCGCCAGCATGGACTGTATGGACTGTCCCTTGAAATCCTGCCTCCCGTCCTCCATGAGCTGGTCGGCAAGCTCGTCCGACAAAAGCGCCCTTCCGGCCATGTCGTAAAAGGCCAGATGCAGGCCGCTTGCGGCAAGCACTTTCTGCCAGCGGGCAAGACTGACTTCGGACTCACCCTCACCGTTGAAAAGCAGCATGTCGCGTATCATGGCCGAATACTGACGCAGGTCCCGTTTCGTCTCCAGCACCGATTCCACTTCCGAGGTGAGCAGATGCAGATACCTCACGCTCAGGCTGTCCTCCACCAGCATGACGGTATTGACGAAGGACTCGCGCTCTCTCTGCATGCCGCTCTCAAGCAGGCTGGAGCGACTGAAAAGAATGATGGGCAGCGCCGCAAGACTGATGGCAAAGCCCACGAGAAGAAACAGTCTGGTGCGAAGAGAAACGTTCACAGCGCATCCCCCTCCATACGCTGGAGCTTCTTGCGCAACCCCTCGCGGGTGATGCCCAGAAGCTCCGCCGCCTTGACTTTGCGCCCTCCGGCCATTTCAAGCGCACGGTGGATAATCATCTCTTCCGCCTTCTGAAGGTTGAGGGGCAGCTCCAGCACCTCCGGCTCTCCGGCCTGTTCTCTCTGGCACAGATAGTCGCGCCCCGCCTCGGATTCCAGAATCCTCCGGGAAAGATGCGAAAGCTCCACGACTTCGCCCGGGGTGAGCGCGGCCGCCCGCTTCATTTCGTTGTTCAGCTCGCGTACATTGCCGGGCCACGGATAGCGCAACAGCAGGCCCTGCACGGCCGGAGAAAGCATGAGTCGTTCCCTTCCCATCTCGGCGCAATAACGCTCAAGAAAGGACTGTGCCAGCAGAAGGATGTCGTCCCCGCGCTCGCACAGCGGCGGCAGGCGCAGTTCCACCACGTTGACGCGATAGTAGAGGTCTTCGCGGAAGCGCCCTTCCTTCACGGCCTGCTCCAGATCCACGTTGGTGGCGGAGACGAGATTGATGTCCACATGCACGGGCACGGCGCTGCCCACGCGCATGACCTCCTCCTGCTCCAGCACCCGCAGCAGCTTGGCCTGATTGGGCAGACTCATTTCGGCAAGCTCGTCCAGAAAAAGCGTTCCCCCGCTGGACTCTTCCACCAGCCCCTTGCGGGCGGTCACTCCCGTGGCCACGCCCTTCTCTATG
>CASFUJ010000180.1 GCA_949297645.1 uncultured Desulfovibrionaceae bacterium | reverse complement strand
CCCCTGTGGGCAGCCCGGGAGGACGCGCTTTTTCCGCGCGAGGCGATGGGCGGACGGTCTTGTCCCGCCCCGCGGCGGTCGCGGCGACGTTCCCCGGTTCCGCTCGTCCCGGATTCTCCCCGCGGAGCCGGGAAGAATCGCTGCGGAAGGAAGTTCCGCCGGGAAGGCAGGCGTTCTCTTCTCCTGCGGCGGCGGGGAGAATCCGGGACAGGCGTCGGGCGAGGGCGGAAGAGATGCGGCGCGGCGGAGCCCGGCCTGCCGCCGGAGAGCGGCGCGGCGGAAGGGCGAAGGAATTTCCCGCGCAGGGGCGCGGGCGTATGACAACACTATGCCGGGAGATGGCTCCATGAACAATACGGTTGATGAACTTACGGTGGATTACGAGGAAGACGGTATTCTCAAAATCAAGGAAATAGACAAGGAAGTGCTGTCCAAGGGGGCGTGGGCCACGGTGCTGTTCCGCTACCGGGAATGGCAGGAAAACGATACCTACGGCCCGGACCGCTACGTCATCCGCCGTTACAGGAAGTCGGGCGGAGAATACCGTCAGCAGTCCAAGTTCACCATATCCAGCAACGATCAGGCCCGCCGCATCGTGGACGCCCTGAGCCGCTGGATGAAGGACGAAGGCGAAGAGGGCTAGCGCTCCGACCGGAAGGCCGTCGGGCGTCCCTGACGCGCGCGGCGGAGCCTTCATGTGCACGCAAGGTTTTCTTTTTGCGTCGGGCGTTCCTGACGCGCGCGGCGGAGTCCGGCCGGGCTCCTGTCCGCGTTTCTGCGGCCGCGCGGCGGACGCCTGCGCGGACCGAGAGACTGCGGCTTCCGTCCTGTTCGACGGAAAAGTCCCTGTGCCATCCGGGAAAGGCCGTCCTTCCGTCTTCCGGCGCGTTTTTCGGAACGCTTTTGCGTTCTCCGGGGCGCTTTCCGGAGCAGCGCGCTTTTTCCGCACGGAACGCGTGCCGGAACATCGGACGCGATGGTTCGACAGGAGCGCCTCTGCAACGCCTTTGCGACAGGGGCGGGGCCGCCCCGAGGAGATGATTCATGGCCGAATACCGCCGACAGTTTCTTTCCGAAGCCCGCCAGCGGGTGCTGCATCAGCTTATTTCCGGCTGGAAGCGCCGCGGCTCCTCCCTGCTCCAGATAGGGCTGAACGCCGGGTTCTCCCCGGAATTCTTCTGGGAGGCGGGCTTCGACGTGACGGCGCTGGACCGCTCTCCGGCCTGTCTTTCCGCCGCGCGGGAGCAGACGGGGCCGCGGGTGGAATACCTGTGCGGCAGTCCGGAGCATCTGCCTTTCGACGACCGGTATTTCGACTATGCGGTGCTCGTGCATCACGGCCTTGCGTCGAAGTCGGGCGGAAGCGGCGGGCTGCGTCTGGCCGAAGCGCTGCGCGTGGCCGCGCGCGGCATCATCATACTGGAATGGAACAGCTTTTCTCTGGCGGGCGTGCCCAAAAGTCCGCATGCCCACTGGACCGCCCCCGATGAAGAGGACTGCTCCGCGTGCGAAGAGGCGGCGCGGGGAGTGAAACCGTGGGAGCTTTACGCCATGGTGCGCCGGGCCTGTCCGGGCAGCGGTCTCAGTTTCGTTTCCGCGCTGCTTCTGGGCGAAAGCACATGGCCGGACGGCGCGCCGGGCGTCATGGCCTCGCTGTGCCGCGCGGCGGCTCCGCTGAACCTCGCGCCTCTGCCCCTGCCCGTGGGCGCGCTTCTGGGACTGCGCGTGGACTGGGACGCCGTGCCCCTCACCCCCATCGGCATGCTGAAGAGTGCGGCCGCCTCGCTGTGCGTTCCGGCCAAGGGAGCAAGGGAACAGGTCATGGGAAGCGTGTGCCCGTGCGAAACCGGCCCGCGTCTCAGGCAGACGGAGAAGGAAAAAGCGCAGGACGGATAGCGAGGCGTTTCCCTTTTTCAGAAATACATGCCCAGCCTGAAGGAGAAGACGGTTTCGTCTTTTTCGCGGGTGCAGGAAAGCTGAATATCCATATCGTCATGTATCTGACAGGTGAGCATGTATTTCAGGCGGGAACCGTCGGAGCTCCAGTCATATTCTGCGGAACCGCTCAGCCTGTTGAAACCTTTGATGGTGATGCCTAACGTCGATGAGATGAAGGGGCTGTTTTCTCTTATACCTGTGTAAGGAATGAGGTAGCACAGGATATTTCTGCCGCGTATGCTGCTTCCGAGTCCTGCTCTGCATGTGAACCCGTCATGATACCGCAGTTCCACGGAAGTGGTCAGCGCTTCGTAGGCAGTCAGCCTGAAAATATCCACGGCGGCGTCAGGAGCCGTGTCGAAGCCGTCGTCGATGAGCAGAGAAAGGCCCAGAATCCGGGTATCCACGTCGCGTTCAAAGATGCGGGGCTGGGTTTTGTCGTGGTACACGGAAGCCAGTTCCAGCATCGTGCCTTTCCCCGTTTTTCCCAGAGAGAATTTCGTTGACGAAGGATATTCCCATATGCGGGGAATGTCGTCCGGCGCGACCTTTCCCGCGGGAAGATAACGTATGGCGTCCACAAGATGTTGCTTCGTCAGGAACTTTGCATACTCGAGGGGAGTCTTGAACGTTTTCAGCGGAGCATATCCGAAAGAAGGATTGACGCTGCACAGCAGGTCTTCCAACTGCGTGCAGCAGTTATTATACATAACATTATAGGTGTCCTTCAGGCCCTCGAGCTCCCCGATACGTTCCTTCAAGGCTGATTTTTCCTGCTCTGAAAGCTGCAGTTCGAATTCCCAGAGAGAGCGTCTTTCCTCTTTGACATAAAAGTCTCTCATTTCTTTGTAGGGTATCAGTACATACACGCCTTCGGAGCGTCCGGTCACGACCTCTGCAAAAGATTCAAGCGTGGAATCAAACGTATTATAATAACTTAATGCATGAGTGCCCCTCCTGCCTTCAAGTTTCAGAAAACCGTGTCCGAAAATGGTGGACAAAGAGGATTGACTCTCGGCGACCAGCACGAAGGAAGCGGATTCGATGAAGACATGGTCATCAAATCCGCCTCCATGGGCTGAGACGGAAAAAACAGGGAGCAGCAGCATGCTCAGCAGCGTACTGCCTTTCCATGTTTCCGAGAACTTCAGCATCAGCTGTCCCCGCGGGGGGCGTGCTCTGCCTCCACGACGTCGGTCTGCGGCGCGCCTGCGGTTTTTTCATCAGCGTTTGTTCCGTCTTTCGGCGTGACTTCAATGGTGACGTTGTCGTCGTACCGCCATGCGGCGCCGGAAAGGCAGTCGATGGAGGAACTCAGCAGACTGAGGGCAACCACGTCTCCCAGAAACCAGGAGTCCATCTTCGATTCCACGATTTTCGTATCCTGCTTTACGCGCTCGTCCTCATGTACGGTAACCACGATGTCCTTATGGGATTTGTTGACGGGAATACTTGTCGGGATTTCGGTGTCATATTCCGCCTGACCGGGAGCCCTGACGGAAACCTTGTGCGGTTTTCCGTCGCTCGGTACCAGATTGACGGTCTGAGACGTGCCGCCGCCGAACAGCGTCGCACATCCGGAAAGAGCAAGGGAACTCAGAAGAATCATGGTCATTGAAAGGGGTTTCATGGGAAATTTCCTCCATCTGAGAAAAAAGAGCTGGGAGAGGCGCCACTTTTTCATGATACCTGAATATGACGGCTACACCGTATATATACGGTGTTTTGTTCATAGACGAGTTTCTATTTTCAGTCAATGGAACCTATCGACGTTCATTTTGCCCGGACGCTCAGGGCACTCAGGAAGGCCCGGGGACTGACGCAGGAATCTCTGGCCCAGAGGGCTGGTATTGATTACAAGTACCTTCAGAAACTGGAGAGCGGCAAGCCGTCTTCGCCAACGCTCGCAACCCTGGACAAACTTGCCAGAGGGCTGCAGATTTCTCTTGTCGAACTTATCCGGAGCATTTCCGCGGACGACATGTGAAGGGGAAAAATGGCAACGGCATATCCGTGGTCCGGTCATCCACGGTTTGCCGGTGCTGCATGGTCGTGACGCGGCAGAGCAGCAGGCGTGGCATGCCGGGGTGAGCCTGAGGGCGGAGAGCACGGAGTACCGCGGGCTCCTTGCGTGGAGGATGAAGGTTGAAGGACGCGTTTCCCTGCGTGTCAGAGAGCCGGATGGCCTGCAGACAAAGGTCGAACCCCCCCCATGTCATACCGATGTCAGAGCGCACGGGGTAACGTCATCCGGCAGAGACCTCCCGGGGCCGGACGGGAAGAAACGATAGCCCGGGCCTGCGCCGTTTTCTCTGTCGAAGTCCGGGGCCTTCGTGAAAAGGATATCCGCGAGGCTCTTCAGCTGAAGCCGCAGCGCTCTTTGCGGAAACCGTTTTCCCAGAGCGTTTTATCTTTGAAAAATAAAA
>CASFUJ010000179.1 GCA_949297645.1 uncultured Desulfovibrionaceae bacterium | reverse complement strand
TCTCTACAAGGTGAATATCTGCGGCAAACGTGACCATGCCGCTCTTCTTACCGGTTCAACATAGACCGAATACCCGGGGAACTCAAGAAAAATCCTGCTGGAGCCCCACACGTCCCGCCGTACACGTTTCTCCTCCTGCGACTCTCGGATGTCTCCCCTTTTTACATATATGTATCCTTCTTTCAGACATTGGAGACGGCAGCATGCCCCCGTCGCACGCCGGTCTCCCCGACGAGACCTTCATCCTGCATGTTCCGTTTATGATTTCACCGGGCGGCAGGCCTTCGGATGCTCAAGGACGCCGAAATCATCATCAACCGTTTTTTCACTATTGTCATAAAAACATCCCGCGGCATGATGAAAAAACGCCTTGAAACGAAGATTTCACCCCCCGGCAGGACTTGACGAGGACGCCGTACAATGCCAGAGTTTTCCGAAAGTGTATTTCGGTCCGCACAGGAATGAATTCGACGGACATGAAGGCTCCCGACCGCAAGGCCGGTCCCATATACACGTTCAATCTCGTGTACGCTGTCAGGAGATGTGTACCATGGAAAAGAAAAATCTGGATTGGGCCAATCTGAGCTTCAGCTATATGAAGACCGACAAGCGCTTCGTAGCCAACTACAGGAACGGGGCCTGGGATGACGGTCAGCTTACCGATGACGACAAGGTCGTCATCACCGAATGTGCCGGTGTGCTCCAGTATTCCCAGTCCTGCTTTGAAGGCCTGAAAGCCTACACCACCGAAGACGGTCATGTGGTCTGCTTCCGTCCCGACCTCAACGGACAGCGCATGGAAGATTCCTGCCGCCGTCTGGAAATGCCCGTCTTCCCCACCGAACGTTTCGTTGACGCCGTGGTGGAAACCGTAAAGGCCAACCTCGCCTGGGTTCCTCCCTACGGTTCCGGCGCCACGTTGTACATCCGCCCCTACATGTTCGGCAGCTCCGCCGTCATCGGCGTCAAACCCGCTGAAGAATACCAGTTCCGTATTCTCGTCACTCCCGTGGGTCCCTACTTCAAGGGCGGTGCAAAGCCCATCGTCATCCGTGTGAGCGACTTCGACCGCGCGGCGCCTCACGGCACCGGACACATCAAGGCCGGTCTCAACTACGCCATGAGCCTTCATCCCATCATGGACGCTCACCGTCAGGGCTACGCCGAAAACATGTATCTCGACCCCGCAACCCGCACCAAGGTGGAAGAAACCGGCGGTGCGAACTTCATCTTCATCACGAAGGACGGCATCCTCGTCACGCCTAAGAGTGAGAGCATTCTGCCGTCCATCACCCGTCGTTCCCTCCTCTATGTGGCGGAACATTATCTCGGCATGAAGGTGGAGGAGCGCGAAGTGCCTCTTGCGGAAGTGCCTTCCTTCGCGGAAGTGGGCCTCTGCGGTACGGCGGCGGTCATCTCCCCCGTGGGCAAAATCGTCAACCACGACCAGGAAATCTGCGTACCTTCCGGCATGGACAACATGGGCCCGGTTCTCACCAAGCTGTACGATACGCTTACCGGCATACAGATGGGCCGCATTGAGGCCCCCGAAGGCTGGATAAAGCGCATCGCGTAAGCCCTCATTCCCCGCCATGAAAAAAGGCTTCCTGTCGTACAGGGGGCCTTTTTTCATGTGTTGTCGAAGAACATTGTCTCATGACCGGCTGTTCCGTATGAACCGCTTTCTCATGTTGCCGTCTCACAAAGCAGGACAGACTCTGGCATGAAGCGCCTCTCCACGCTCATCCGGACAAGCTCAAACGATCTCAAGAAGTAAAACACCGACCATCGGCAGAAACGGCCCCCCTCCGCTCCGTCCAGCCGCACGGGCGACACGCGCGGCACTCCGCCACTATTCGTAAAAATTCCCGACGCCCCGGCCGGTTCGATGCAGAAGGCGTTGCACAGGCGAAACACAGCCGCCGGAACCTCGACGCCGTCTTCCACGGCCTCCACGTCTCCCGCCGGACACTCAAGTGTGCAGCCGTGCGCAAGGCAGCACTCAAACAGCCCGTCCACATCTTACGGCAAGAGCCCTGTGGCCCCCGTGCCTGAGCCTTCGGCCCCCGAACACGATCCCGAGAATACCGTTGCCGAAATCGAGCATGGTGATGTGCCGCGGTGGATTTCCTCCATTACTGCACAAGGAAAAGACCGATAACGTCCCGGTAGAAGGCCACCGTTTCCCTGTACTGAACGGCCATCTCCACATGATGAAGCCCCAGGCAGATGATCATGACGCACCTCCCGGAAGCTGCAGCACATTCTGGAAAGAATGGAGTCTGTAGAACTCCTCCACATACGGAAACTGTTCCTTCATGATTTCCACGCGACGCGGCAGATAAAGGCTGTAGCTCTGATGGGTGATGATTTCCGCCACGGGTTCGGCCAGCAGACGACTCTCCTTTTCAAGCCAGAGCGCTCTTTCAAGCGTCTCTTCCGAGCGGTCACTGTTTTCCGCCTTGTGCCAGTCCTCCGCGGCAAGGCGCAGTGTCGTGCACATGACCTGAAGAGAATACAGATTGCCGTACACATCAATATCCCTGTCGTCCTCAAGGAGGAACAGCGGAGACTCCGCCCAGCCGTCCCAGTTGTGGTAGAGCTGCTCCACAGAGGCCTGAAGCTGCTCCGGGCTGTGTACCCCGTTCATCACGCCCATCACCCCTTTTTCCACGGTGATGCGCGCGGCCTTCACATACTCTTCTTCCCATTTCCGGGAAGCCGTATTTTCCGCAGGCGCCTTTCCGGCGGACGCTCCGGCCGCGAGTGTTTCGCCGGAAAACATACCGACGGAAAGAAGACAGACGAGAACCATGCTTGAAGCAAATGATGATTTCATGAAGCAATCCGGTACGGCTAAAACTTGGAAGGAGCTTATTTCCTACCTTAAATCATGGACAACGACAAGAGAAGGACAAAAACTGTTCCGGGAACCGCCGGTCTTTTCCGACCGGAAGCGCTTTACCCTGAAAAGGCGAAGCTTCCTGAGAACGAGCGTCCGTCCCCCTCTCCTCCGGCAGGAAGAAAGCTTCCTTCTTCTGCCGGAAAGATGAAAAAGTTCCTTCCCTCTTCACACAGACAGGGCCTTCCTGCCTTTTGTCGGATCTATCCGCCATGATGCCGGCCGTCCGCCGTCAAGGAAGGGTACCTTGCGCCACAAGGAAATCGGAGCTACATAGGGGCCGCAGCAACGTCTGCCTTCGTTCCCGCACCAAACGTGTGATGACGCGTTTTTCCGGCATGAAAAGGATATCCGCCATGTTTTTTTCTTCCCGTCTCTGTCTCATGCTTCTGGGGATTCTCGCCCTGTCTCTTTCCGCCTGCGCACAGGAGCCTGATGTCTCCTCGCAGATGAAGGCGGCAACCGGTCAGGAAAAAGCTGTCGCCGGCAATCCGCAGGAAGAATGGCAGGCGCTTTCCGCCCGACTTCAGCGCGACGGCCTTGATGCCGATCGCACCGATGCGCTGTTCGCAAGGCTCGACATGCCGCCCTCCCACATTCCCATGGGAACGAAAGTGCGGGAACTTTACACCAACGCCTTCATCCCGCGTCCAAAGGTCCGCCCGCCCAAGCCGTTCGAAACGAAACTCGGCATCCCCGGCCCATGGTTCAAGGGCGTCGTCACCACGGCGAACGCCAGAGCGTGCAAGGAGTTCATGGACAGGCACGCCGTGGCCTTCGCCAGGGCGGAACTGAACTACGGTGTTCCTCAGGAATTGGCTGCCGCCCTGCTCTTTGTGGAAACGCGCCTCGGCGGCTACCTCGGTAAACACAACGCCTTCTACATGCTGGCCAGCATGTCCGTCGTCAGGGACCCGGAAGACATTCCCGAGTATATCGAAAAGCTCAAGGGGGCGCAGGAACGCTTCCCGTGGATTCGGCAGAAGATGGAAATCAAGGCCGAATGGGCCTATAAGGAACTCAAGGCCCTGCTCGCCTACTGCTACGCCAACGACATCGACCCGCTCACGGTGAAAGGTTCCGTCTATGGCGCCATCGGCCTGTGCCAGTTCATGCCGACCAATCTGCCCCGCTACGCCGTGGACGGCAACCAGGACGGCATCATCGATCTTTTTCAAGTAGATGACGCCGTGGCCAGCCTGAGCAACTACCTGCATAAAAACGGCTGGAAAAACGGCCTGAGTCTGGCGCGTCAGACAAAAGTGCTGCGCTCCTACAATGCCATGGACATCTACGCCCGCACCATTCTTGCGCTGGCAAAAACCATACGACAGCTTCCGTAGCAAGTCTTTCCGCCCAAAGGCTTCCGCCTGCAGGGCATGTCTTTTCACGCCCGGCAGAACCGAAGGCGACGCTGCAGAAGCCCGACGGTTATTCCCCGCGCAAAGTCCATACGGAAGGGACTTCCCGAAAACGACGACC
>CASFUJ010000178.1 GCA_949297645.1 uncultured Desulfovibrionaceae bacterium | reverse complement strand
CCGCTGCCCTCGTTTTCCAGCAGGGCGGCCCGGGTGATGACGTCGGCCTGGGCAAAGACGCCGTACAGCAGCGTGACGGCCAGGCCGTTGACCTTGTCTTTCAGCTTGAGGCGGAGGGTCTCGCAGGCGCCGTCCTCCGCGCAGGCGGCGGGCAGGCCGGGCAGGGCGTATTTGCCGGGGACGGCCTCGGCCGAAACAAAGCGGAGGTCCGCCGCCCGGCCGCCGCAAAAGCATCCCGCCCCTGCCGTATTCGGCGGCCTCCGGCCTCTTCCGGCCGCGCCGCGCGCCCGCGCCCCGGCTCTGCCGCACGAAGCGACCGGCGCCCCTCCTCCTGCACGGCGTTTTCCTTTCCGCCCCGGCAGGTTTCGCCCGGTCTTTCGGGCCGCGGCGCCCCCTTGCCGCAACGGGACTCCCTTAAAAGCTCTCCGAAGGACCGTCTTCCGCGGCGTTCCGGCTCCCCGGGGCCGCCTTCACGCTCTGCCAGTCCAGACCGAATTTCGCAAGATACTTGCGCAGGCGGTCGGCGTCGTTGCCGGAGGTCTTGTTCCTGCGCGACACGGCAAAAAGCCTGCGTCCGGCCTCGGAAAGGGTCGCGGAGCGGCGGCATTCGCGTATGACGCAGGCAAGCTGCGGCAGTTCGAAGAGGTCGATGTCCGACGCCCTCTCTCCGAGCACCTCGCGCACGAGAGCAGAGCCCGGGACTTGCTCATCGCCCGCATGCACGCCCCAGCCTTCGCGCAGACGCTCCCATTCCTCGCGCACGAGTTCCTCCGTGATGCGGCCGCCGTCCGCCAGCGTGGCCATGCGCGACACCGCCGCGCCGAGGTCGCGGAAATTGCCGCTCCACACCCCTTCCGGCGACGCGGCCAGACGCAGAAACAGCGCCTCGGCCTCCCGGCTGAAGCGAATCTGCCGCCCCAGCGCTTCCGTGCACCGGTCAAGCTCATACAAAAGATTCGGCGCAATGTCCTCGGGCCGTTCCGCCAGCCCCGGCAGACGGAAGGTCCACAGATTGATGCGCGCGAGAAGGTCGGCACGGAACGCGCCCTTCCGCACCATGTCGTCCAGACTGCGGTTGCTGCCGCACACGAGCTGAAAATCGCTCCGGCTCTCCCTGTCCGAGCCCAGCGGATAAAAACGCTTCTCCTCGATGGCGCGGAGCAGCATGGCCTGTTCGTCGAGACCGAGTTCCCCCACTTCATCAAGAAAGAGCATGCCTCCGTCCGCGGCGGAAAGCAGGCCCGCCCGGCTCTCCACCGCGCCGGTGTACGCGCCCCGCACATGCCCGAACAGGGCCGACATGGCCGCCGTGCCCCGGAGCGTGGCGCAGTTGAGCTCCACGAAGTTTCCGCTCACCCGGTGCCGCTGCTTCCGCCACTCGTAGATGAGCCTCGCCAGTCTGGTCTTGCCCGAGCCCGTGGGCCCGGTGAGAAGTATGGGAGTCGAAGAGACCGCGCTCACGCGGGCGATGCGGTCGATGAGCCGGTTGAACGCCGCGTTCTTCGTGTCGATGCCGCTTTTGAGCACGTCCACGCCTTCGCAGTGCTGCCTGTGAAAACGCGCGGCAAGGCGGTCGTAACGGGACAAATCGAGGTCGATAATACCATACAGGCCGCGCGCGTCGCGCATGTTGCCGGGCAGAGGCCGGCTCTGGAGCAGCCGGGCCGGAATGATGCGCGCCTCCACCAGCAGAAACAGGCATATCTGCATGACGTGCGTGCCCGTGGTGATGTGCACGAGATAGTCCTCGCGCTCCGTGTCGAAGGGATAGGCGCGCGCAAAGTCGAAAAGCGCGGCGTACACCTCCTCGAAGTCCCACGGGTCGGCAAAGCTCAGGCGGTGTTCCCGCACATCGGTGGCCGGGGAGACGGCGCGCATGTCCTCTGCCACCGTTTCCGCCACGTCGAGGAAACGCCCGTCGTACAGCAGCTCGAACCTCGCGACGGGCAGATGCTCCTGCATGCACAGCGATACCGAGGGACGCCAGCGCTCCCAGCGGGTCGCGGCCACGCCATGGTCCAGATTGGTGCCCAGCATGCCGAAAAGGACCGTTTTTTTCTCCACGATACGCGCCTCATTCTTATAAAATTTTCTCCTTTTTATTTGTTTTTATATATAAGAACAAGCCCGCGCGCGGCCCGGAACGCGGCATCTTTTTCCAACCTGCTGAAATTACAGATATCGTATATTTCGGCACGCTTTTTGCTTAAAAGGAAACAGACGGCGCGACGCCGCCTGCGAAGGAAAGGAGATGCTCCATGATGAAATCCGATACGCTCATTAAAGCCGGTCTGCCCAAAATACCGTCCCTTCTTCCCATAGCCATGAAGGCTGCGGGCACGGCCGAATCCCGCGGCATATCCCGGGACGTCATTCTGGAAACGGTGCGCGCGCTGGCGCTCGACCCGTCCTTTCCCCTTTCCGACACGCTCGCGCCGTACTTTGCGCCGCTGGCCGACGCGCTGGCCGCCTCGGTCGAGGTGCGCGCCGCCCGTCTGCGGCGATACGACAAGGATCGTGAGCCCGCGCCGTGGCGCTGCTGGGGCGCAGAGAACATCGACGAGACCTCCGTGGAGCAGATGCGCCGCGCCTGCACCCTGCCCGTGGCCGCGGGCGGCGCGCTCATGCCGGACGCCCATGCCGGTTACGGTCTGCCCATAGGCGGCGTGCTGGCCGTGAAAAATGCGGTCATTCCCTATGCCGTGGGCGTGGACATCGCCTGCCGCATGCGTCTCACGGTACTTGACATGCCGCCCTCCCTGCTGGACACGCACGAAGAGCGTCTTGCCGCCGCGCTGGAGAAGGAAACGCGCTTCGGCCTCGGCGCGCAGTTTGCGCCGGGCGAGCGCCGCTCCCACCCGGTCATGGACGAGGACTGGTCCTTCAGTCCCGTGACGAAGCTGTACAGGGACAGGGCCCGCGCCCAGCTCGGAACCAGCGGAAACGGCAATCATTTCGTGGAATTCGGCGTTCTCGAGGTGCCCGCGGACATCCATGAGCCCACCTTCCGGCTCCCGGCGGGCCGCCATCTTGCGCTGCTCAGTCACTCCGGCAGCCGCGGCGCCGGGGAGGCCGTGGCCAAATACTACAGCGACATCGCCATGTCCCTGCATCCGGAACTGCCGGAAGAACTCCGCCGTCTGGCGTGGCTGTCCCTCGATTCGGAAAGCGGTCTCGAATATTGGAACGCCATGCAGCTCATGGGGCGCTACGCCTCGGCCGGTCATGAGCTCATACACCGCCATGTAGCGGCCGCGCTGGGGGCGGAGGCCATCGCCTCGGTGGAGAACCATCACAACTTCGCGTGGCTGGAGGAATACGACGGGGAACATCTCGTCATCCACCGCAAGGGAGCGACGCCGGCCGCGCAGGGCGCTCTCGGCGTGGTGCCCGGCTCCATGGCCACGCCCGGCTTCGTGGTGCGCGGCAGAGGAAACAGGGCGTCCTTCAACTCCTGCTCCCACGGCGCGGGACGCAGGATGAGCCGCAAGGCCGCCTTCCGCGACCTTTCGCAGCAGGACATGGACGCGCTGCTGAAAAAGGGCCGCGTCCGCCTTCTGTCGGGAGCTCTCGACGAAGCCCCACAGGCCTACAAGGACAGCCGGAGCGTCATCGAGGCCCAGCGCGATCTGGTGGACGTGCTGGCGGAATTTCATCCCCGGCTGGTGAAGATGGCGTCCTCGGACACGAAATCTTCCCGGCTGAAGAAAAAACACTGAACGCAGGAGAAGCGTCATGAAACTTGCAGAAGCGCTGCTCAGACGGGCCGATACCCAGAAACACATCTCGAATCTCGCCGCAAGGCTCAAGGCCAACGCCCGGCATCAGGAAGGCGTGCCTCCGGCGAAAGACCCCGCGCTGCTCATGCGGGAACTGTCCGAGGCCGTCGCCGACCTGCAATGGCTCATGAGTCACATCAACAGCACCAACATGACCTGCGTGTCCGAAGGCCGCACTCTCACCGACATGCTGGCCGAGCGCGACGCCAGACTCATGGAAGCGGCCGCGCTCAGAAACTTTCTGGCCGAGGCCAGCGACCTGCAAAGCCGCTATTCGCATACGGAAATCAGAACGCTCAGCAGCGTGGACGTGCCCCGCATGCGCAAGGCTCTGGACGAGAAGGCGGCCTTCATCCGCCGGCTCGACATGAAGATTCAGGCCCTGAACTGGACCACGGAACTTGTCTGACCGCAGGCGGAAGACGCCGCGGCAGGACGGCGCTCTCTGCCGCATTTTTCGTGCCTCCCGCGCGGAAACGAAAGCGCCCGGAGAGCGCCTGCATGAAAGGAGAAAACCGGCGGGCAGCCAAAAAGCAGGCTGTAGCGGACGTATCAGCACTCTGAACGTTTTCAGAAACCCCACGTCCGGCACAAAAACGCCTTATCA
>CASFUJ010000177.1 GCA_949297645.1 uncultured Desulfovibrionaceae bacterium | reverse complement strand
CAGCAGACGTCACCCTCCGCAGAGAGCGGAGCGTCGGACACTCAGCAGGCGACGCCCTCCGTTGAGAGCGGAGCGTCGGACGCGCAGGAGGTTTCGTCCTCCCCGGTCTCTCTGGAAACGTCGTCCTCCGTGCAGACGCAGAGCGCGCCGTCCTCCGCCGCGTCGTCGGGCCGTGAAGTTTCGGGTACGCTGTCCGTACAGGTTCCGCAGGCGGAAAGCGCCGCTCCGCAGAACATCTCCGCCGCTCCGGCCGTGCATCCCGCCGCGGAAGCCGGGATATCGCAGGCAACGCCCGCCGAAACGAAGTCCTCGCCTGTTTCTGCGGAACCTTCGGATTCCGGTGAAGCGCCGACGTCTTCCCCCGAGGCTTCCGCCGCGCCGCAGAGCGCGTCTTCGCAGACGCCGGAAGCGCAGACGCCGCCTTCCGCCGGGACTTGTGCGGCGCAGAAGGCGTCGTCTTCCGCTGAGGGCGGGGCCGCAGACACGCGGGAGACGCCGTCCTCCGCAGTATCTTCGGAAACGTCGTCTTCCGTGCAGACGCAGACGCCGCCTTCCGCAACGCCGCAGACGGCGCAATAGGCGGTTCATCCTTTCCGACAATGAAAAAAAGAGGCCGGACATCTTTCGGATGTCCGGCCTTCGACGTCATGGTGTTTCATCCGGCCCTGTTCAGCAGCGAAAGCGCGGCGGAAAGCGCTTCTTCGGGCGTCACGCGCAGCAGGCACTGCGGGTCGTCGCATTCGGTTTTCCCGCAGGGCTGACAGGGCAGATCGGGCCGCAGTTCGCGGTGCAGGGGAGAGGGGAATCTCCACGCCGTACCCGACGCGCCGGGAATGACGAGACTCGGCACGCCGAGAGCCGCGGCCATGTGCCGGGGCGAGGAGCAGTTGCCCACGAGAAGCGCGGCTTCGGCAAGGCAGGCGGCGGAAAGGCGGATGTCCGGCAGAGGTTCGGGCACGAGCATGGTTTCCGGCGCAAGACCGAGACCTTTGCAGAGCGCGCGCAGATGTTCGATGTCCGCCTCTTCGCCCGGGCCGCGCAGCAGCAGAAAGCGGAAAGAGGCGTCGTGTTCGGCAAGAAGGCGCATGAGACGGGCGTAGCGTTCCGCGGGCCAGCGCTTGGAGGCGCGGCGGTGGGTGGAGTCCACGGCGATGAGGCGCTGACCTGCGGCGAAACCGCAGTCTGCGAGCAGGGCGCGTCCCCGGGCCTTTTCTTCTTCCGTAAGAAAAATGCGGGGCCCTTCGCCTTCCCAGCGTATGCCGAGGGGCGCAAGAAGCGAGACCTTGGTCTGCGATGCGTAGCCGTCCTCAGGCGTGACGAGGCAATTGTAGAGCAGGGAGGACAGGACATTGGCGGGGAAGGAAAGGCGCACGGGAGCGCGGCTCATGAGCGACATCATGCGGCAGCGCGGAAGCTGCTGAAGGTCGATGACGAGGTCGAAGCGGCAGGCGGCCACGCGGCGGTAGAAGGCGAGCTGCCCGAAGAAGCCGTCCTTTCTGTCGATGAGATGGAACTTGTCGATGAAGGGGTTGCCGCGCAGCAGAGGCGCGCACTTTTTTTCCGTGAACAGGTGCGTTTCCGCGTCCGGAAAGCGCTTCTTCAGCGCCTCGAACACCGGGGTGGAGAGCAGCACGTCGCCTATCTGACGCTGCTGGCAGACGAGAATCCGTTTCGGATGCAGGGAAGAAAGGTCGGTCATGCGTCCTCCTCTCGCGGCGCGCCGTCCTTGCGCCAGTAGGCCAGAAATTCCTGATTGCCCTTGGGGCCCTTGATGGCCGCGGGCGTTACGCCGAGGCAGCGCAGACCCTCGTTTTCCATGAACGCGAGCACCCTGTCCACCGCTTCCTGACGGAGCGCTTCGTCGCGAACCACGCCCTTCACGGTCTGGCCCGCGCCCACTTCGAACTGCGGCTTGATGAGTCCCACCGCAATGCCTCCGTCTTTAAGCCAGCGCAGACAGTGCGGCAGCACCATGGTCAGGGAGATGAAGGAGACGTCCGCCACGATCATGTCCACCTCTTCTTCGATGAGGTCGGAAGGCGCGGTGCGCAGATTCACGCCCTCGCGGGAAATGACCCGCGGATCGGCGCGCAGCTTCTCGTGCAGCTGGGCGTGTCCCACGTCCACGGCATAGACGCGGCTTGCTCCGTACTGCAGCAGGCAGTCCGTGAAGCCCCCCGTGGATGCGCCCGCGTCAAGGCAGACGAAGCCCGTCACGTCGATGTGATACTGCTCCAGCGCGGTGAGCAGCTTGTATGCGCCGCGGCTGACGAAGCGCTCCACCCCCACGAGCTGGAAGCGTGTGGTGACTTTGTACGGATGGCCGGGCTTCTGCACGAGTTCCGGCGTTCTTTCAGGGTGCTCTTCGTCCACGGCAAGGGAGACCTTGCCCGCCATGATGAGACGGCGGGCCTGTTCCCTGCTTTCGGCAAGCCCCTGGTCGAAAACGAGCTGGTCGGCGCGGGCCTTGGCTATCATGATGCAATCCTCCGGCCTCTGGTTGTAGCGGCAAGAAAAAAGGAAGGCAAGGGGCCTTCCGCAAAGACACGGAAAAGGGGCCCGGAGGCCCCTTTCGTGTAAGAATTTCCATCCGGAAAGACTAGTCGCCTTCTTCGGCCGCGAAGCGCGCGCCCTCCTCGGGGTTCAGGTCGCCTTCCCAGCGGGAGACCACGAGAGCGCCCGTGGCGTCGCCGAGAACGTTGACGGAAGTGCGGGCCATGTCCATCACGCGGTCGATGCCGGCGATGATGGCGATGCCTTCCAGCGGGATGCCCACCTGCGTGAACACGATGGAGCTCATGAGCAGGCCCGCTCCGGGCACGCCCACGGTACCGATGGAAGCGAGAACGCCTACGAGAATGACCTCGAACTGCTTGTCGAAGGGCATGGGAATACCGTACAGCTCGGCCACGAAGATGGCCACCACGCCCATATAGACGGCGGTGCCGTCCATGTTGATGGTGTTGCCGAGGGGAATGGAGAAGGAGGCCACGGGCTTGGAGGCGCCGAGCTTCTGCACCTGAATGAGGTTGGTGGAGAGAGCGGCGGCGCTGGAGCAGGTGGTGAAGGAGATGATCATGGGCGCGGCCAGCATGCGGAAGAACAGCGGAATGCTGAGTCCGCACACCTTCACGAGGGGCAGGTAACAGAAGGCCACATGGCACACGCACGCCAGATACATGACGCCGATGACCTTCAGAAGCGGCAGCAGCACGGCGGCGCCGTGGCTGGCCACGGTGAAGGCGATGAGGCCGAACACGCCGAAGGGCGCGTAGAGCATGACCATGTTGGTCACCTTGATCATGACTTCGGCGCAACCTTCGAAGAAGGAGAGCACGGTTCTTGCGCGTTCGCCCACGGCGCTCAGACCGAAACCGAAAATCATGGCGAAGAAGATGACCTGCAGCATGTTGCCCTGACTCATGGCGTCGATGGGGTTGATGGGCACGATGCCGAGGAACACGTCCACCATCTTGGGAGCCTGCACGGCCTGCGCCTTCAGGCCTTCGGTGGAGAGATTGAGGCCTTCGCCGGGATTGATGATGTTGGCGAACAGACGGCCGATGAACACGGCCACGGCCGTGGTGCAGAAATAGTAGATGAGCGTTTTGGAAGCCAGACGGCCCAGCTTGCTGATGTCGCCCACGCTGGCGGCGCCGGCCACGATGGTGGCGAGCACCAGCGGCACGACGACCATGCGGATGAGGTTGATGAAAAGCTGACCTATGGGCTTGAACCACGCGGTATCGAAACCCATGGAAGGTGCGGCGAGACCGGCGACCACGCCGAGGGCCATGCCTATGGCCATCTGCGCAGGCAGGCTGATGCGGTTTTTCATGAAGACTCCTCCAGTACGCGGGCCGTCGCACGCATGCGGCGGGATGAATGGCAGGGGGGCGTCCGGCCGCCTGCTGTCTTGTGCGGCGTCCGGCCGTCGAACGGCCGCTCTTTTACAAAATCGGAAAATAAGCGGAACGCCAGATTTCTTTTTCACGAAAGAATAGCCATGTCAAGGAAAGCCGCGGACGTGTTGCATGGAAAAATATGACCGTTTTGTAGAAGTTCTGTCTCAGGATGCTTTTTTCCGCGTCCTTCCGGGGAAAAAGGTTTGCCATCCTTCATGGTTTGGGCCATAGTGACGCCGCCCCTTCCCCTCTTCCCGTACGAAGAAAGCGCCCGTGATGCCCGTCCGTGCGTTGCCGTCAAAAAGGGGCAAAACGACGGGGGAACATGCGGCGGAAAAGGGCAGAGGCCCGCCGCCGCAACGCCATGTTCCGCAAAGGAGGTTTTCGCCGTACATCCAGTCCGAGGCCCCGAACGTTCAACCTGAGCCGTGTGCTTGCAAACCACGTAAAAAACAAGCGCCGTGTGCTTGAAAACCACGTAAAAAACAAGCGATGAAACAGCAT
>CASFUJ010000176.1 GCA_949297645.1 uncultured Desulfovibrionaceae bacterium | reverse complement strand
CGGTCATGTAGGCGGGATAGCCGAGAGCCTGCCCCACGCCGAGAAGCGCCACGCCGATGGTGCCCATGGTGCCGAAGGACGTACCCGTGGCAATGGACGCCACGGAACAGAGCACCATGGCCGAAAGCAGGAAATGCTCGGGAGCGATGAGCTTGAGGCCCCAGTAGATGATGGCCGGAATGGTGCCCGAAGCCAGCCAGGCGGCGATGAGCATGCCCACCATGGCCAGAATGGCGATGGCGATCTGCACGCGGCCCAGAGCCTCGAACATGCCGTCCTGCAAATCCTCCCAGGTATAGCCGGTCTTCATGGCCATGACGGCGGCAAGCGCCACCGCGCCCAGAAGCGGCAGCACCGGGGGACGCACGCCGACGACCAGCGTGCCGTACAGAATCATGGCTACGGGAAGCAGCAGCGACAATGTCGCCCACAAGAGCGAGGGTTTCTTTCCTTGCGTCTCCATCTGCAAATCCTTGGTTGTAAAAGTTCTCTCACCTGCCCCGCAGGGCTCCTTTCCTTCAGACGACGCTCCGGCTTCGAACGAAGCGCCGTTTTTTCCTTCATCAGACGACGCTCCGGCTTCCTCCGAAGACGCCGCCGTTTTTTCATACAAAGGGGCCGCAGGCGCCCGACACAGGGCCGCAGGAAAACTCCCGCGTGCGGGCGATGTCGGCGCGTCACCCGCGCTCCTCTTCCACGCGCCTGCAAAACCGCCGTCCCGAAGGCGGAGGATGACCACAACACGGTCGTACCCCTGCCCCGCCTTCCGGGGAACGTTCTCCTTTTCTCCGCCCCGCCGGGGCAGCGCCCGCTCCTGCCGGAGAAAAAATACCGTCCGGCCCGGAGGGGAAACATCGCCGTCCGGCCCGTCAGACTTTCCATAGACCTGTCCCGCGACGGAGACGCGAAGCCGCCGCCCCCGGCCTCACGGCGGGAACGGGCAAAAACGCCGCTCTCTGCGCCCGGCCGCTACAGCTCAAGGCGCGTCGGACGACCTTCCTTCATGTCGAGAAGCGTCGTTATGCCGCAGTCCACCATACTCACGATGGACTCCTCGGTATAGAAAGCCATGTGCTGGGTCAGCACCACGTTGGGGAACTGACGCAGATAGACCATGTCCTTGTTTCTGAGAATGTCGGTCTTGCGGTCGGCGTGATAGATACCCTGTTCGTTCTGGAACACGTCCATGGCCAGAGAACCAATCTTTTCCGTTTCTATGCCCTCGGTCACGGCGTCGATGTCCATGAGCTCGCCTCTGGCCGTATTGATGAGAATGACGCCGTCCTTCATGCGGGAGAGGCTTTCGCGGTTCACCATGCGGCTCGTTTCGGGCGTGAAGGGGACATGGAAGGTGATGATGTCGCTCTCCCGGTACAGGGTATCGAGGTCCACGAAGGCGGCGTAAGGACGAAGTTCCTCACATTCCACGAGGTTGTAGGCCAGGATGCGGCAGCCGAAGCCGGAAAGCTCGCGGATGACCGCCGCGCCGATGCTTCCCGTGCCCACCACGCCCACGGTCTGACGACGCAGACTGCGGCCCATGAGGCCGTAGAGGGAATAGTCGTTCACCTGCTGACGCCACATGGCGGGCTTGTAGCGGCGAAGCACCAGAAGCATGAGCATGATGGTGAAGTCCGCCACGGCTTCTGCGGGATAGAAGGCATGGCTGACCCGTATGCCGAGTTCCTTCGCGGCGGCAAGGTCGATATGGTCCACGCCGATGGTGCGGGTGGACACATAGCCCACGCCCATGGCCTTCAGGCCCTCCAGCACGGCGCGGTCCAGCCTGCTGCGGCCGAGGGTGGACACGCCCTCCGCGCCTTCCGCCAGGGAAAGAGTCTCGACGGTAAGGTTCTTCTCCTCAAGGCGGAGCGTGACGGGAAGGGTGCGGGAAAGAAGCTCCAGCTCCTGTCTTTCATCGTTGCTGACTTCAAAGACGGTGATATTCAAGGGTATCTCTCCTGAAAAAAGTGTGAAAGAAACATCCTACAGAAACACGACGGCCAGGCCGTAAAGAAGGACGCTGACGAAAAGCGAGGGCAGCATGTTCAGGGTCTTGCAGTCCTTGATGCGCAGCATGGACACGCCCGAGACGAGAATGAGGATACCGCCCACCACGGACACTTCCGTAAGCAGGTCGCGCGGCACGAAGGAGCCGAGCCACAGCCCCAGAAGATACAGTCCGCCCTGCCAGCAGAAGAGCACGGGCGCGGCAAAGGCAATGCCCAGGCCGTAGGTGGAGGCGAGAACCATGGAGGTGACGAAGTCCAGCGTGGCGTTGGTGAAGAGGAAGGTATGGTTGCCGTGCACGGCGCTTTCTATGGGACCGAGGATGGAAAGCGTGCCTATGCAGAACAGCAGGATGGCCGTGGCCAGCCCGCGCCCGAGGTCGGAACTGCCCATGCGTCGGGCGAAATTCTGGAACTTGCCGTCCCAGTCCCATACGGCGCCGAGAAAACTGCCCAGCGCCATGCTCAGGATGAACATGACCGGATAACGGCTGTTCGGCATGTTGGACACCACGGCGTTCACGCCTATGGCCACGGCGGAAAAGCCCATGGCATCAAAGAGCGCGGTCTGATATTTTTCCTTGATCCCCCTGCGCAGCACGCTGCCCAGCACACTGCCCGCAAGAATGGCCGCCGTGTTGACTATGGTACCTATCATGTTTCCTCCAGAGCAAGTTGGTTCTGCATAGCATAAATCATGCCGGTGCGTAAGCCCTCCCCCGGGGGGGGTCGCGGTACGATTGCCAAGGCGCCCGGCTTCCTGTACAAGAGGATTCTTCCCGCCCGCCGGAAAAGCATTGACGACGGGCGGAGCCGGTGACATCCTTTTTCACCGCTCCTTCCCGGGAAGGAACGTCCGCCCGGCGCGTCCGGCGCGGAATCGGCCGGCAGCTCAGCCTGCCGGATGTGAAACACGGAGACACGCTATGCGCAAACTTCTTATGTCCTGCCTGCTGCTCGCGGCCGCGCTCATGTTCGGCCCGGTATCTCAGGCTCAAGCCGGAGGAACCACCATGGTTACGCTTCAGACCACCAAGGGCGACATCGTCCTTGAACTCGACGCCGAAAAGGCCCCCAACACCACGAAAAACTTTCTGGAATATGTGAAGTCCGGCTTCTACGACGGCACCATCTTCCACCGCGTCATTCCCGGCTTCATGATTCAGGGCGGCGGCTTCGACAAGAACATGGTGCAGAAAGCCACCCGCGAACCCATTGAAAACGAAGCCGACAACGGCCTGAAGAACGACACCTACACCATCGCCATGGCCCGCACCCAGGCCCCCCACTCCGCCACGGCCCAGTTCTTCATCAACGTGGCCGACAACAAGTTCCTCAACTTCACCGCGCCCACCATGCAGGGCTGGGGCTACGCCGTGTTCGGCAAGGTGGTGAAGGGACAGGACGTGGTGGACGCCATCGCCAAGGTGCCCACGACCTCCCATTATCCGCATCAGGACGTGCCGGTGGAGCCCGTCATCATCACGAAGGCCGTCATCCTGTTCTGATGGTTGGTACCGACCTTCAGGGTGGTGTCCTCGTAGAATATCGGCGTGTAGATGACGTCGTCGTAGACGGTCTCCAGCGTTCCGTCGGACCCTATTGTCTTGATGGAGCCACGGCAGTAGAGGGACAGCGAATCGAGGGTTGCGGTGTAGTCGTCTGACTTGATCTTCTCCCCGTTCTGCTTCCAGTATTCGGCGAGCTGGTCCATCGACACGATGGTCATCATCCTCTTCTGGGCCTCGTTCAGCGTCACGTTCTCGTATGTGTCGGGAACGGACAGCGTCGTCAGGTAGTGGGAGACCTTCCCTGCGGAATCGTAGATGCCCCAGACCGTCCTGGCGCTGGTGTTCGCGTCGGACGTGGTTCCGGCGATGGAATACTGGAGCTCCCCGAACATCTGCATGAGCTCGGTCATGCTCTGCTCCCTGTAGTCGTTGCCCTGGGCGATGACCCTGAGAACGAGGTTCCCGTTGGAAGAACCGTCACTGAGGGTGCCCTTCGCGTAGTCGTAGGAGACGAGCAGCATGTCATCGGCAGTCGTGACGATGAACGCGACGCTGAGAGGCGCCGTGGACTCGTCGGCTGTGCTGATGATGGACGTGAAGGACGTCGCGAAATACGTGCGTCCCTGGTCCAGCTCGTAGATTCCGGGGTACTCGAAGTCGTCCTGTTCGGCGATGTAGTTCCATCCCTTGCTCAGGGTGATGGTGTAGCCGTCGGTGCTGGTCATGGTCGCGTTGCCGTCCACCCAGACGGGGCCTCCGGCGTAGTAGACGCAGTCGCCGCCGGCGGACACGTTGCGGACCACGGCTCCGAGCTTAGCCTGGAAGGTGTCCGAGGAATCGACAGAGACGGTGTTGTTGCCCAGCGCGAACTGGATCTGCATCTTGCCGTCTCCGTAATACTCGGCCGCATCGCCC
>CASFUJ010000175.1 GCA_949297645.1 uncultured Desulfovibrionaceae bacterium | reverse complement strand
ATGACCATGCCCTTCATGAGTCTGCCGTTGGCCATGGGAATTTCATTGAGATTGAGCATGTAGCCCAGAGAAGGCAGACCGGGATTGGGCCGGATGTTGATACCGGGGAAAGGAACGCCGAGGTCGAAATATAATGCCCGACGAAGATTGGAAAGCTCATTGTTCAGCGAATCGTAATCCATGGATTCGCCGATGTCCGGCGCGATATCCAGAATGATGGGCACGGTAGGCGAAAAGTCGTCCTGTGGACCGGTGGTGCGGCGGGGTTTCTTTTCCGCGGCGGGAGCCAGCGAACGGGTGAGTTCAGCCTTGCTGTCCTTCTTTTCCGGAGCAGAAGAGATGCGGGCAAGCACATAGCCGAAGCCGCCCACGGCAAGGGCCAGCGTGAAAAGCTGAGGCTTGGGAAAACCGGGAATGAGGGCGAAGAGGAAAATGAGACCGCCCGCCATCTGCAGGGCCTTGGGCTGAGCGAAGAACTGCTGTCCCACCTGCGCGCCCACGTTGTCGCCGCTGTCGCCGGAACGGGTGATGAGAATACCTGCGGAAATGGACACCAGAAGCGAAGGTATCTGCGATACGAGACCGTCGCCGATGGTGAGAATACCGTAGGTGTGCATGGCCTCGCCCGCCGTCATGCCGTGCTGCGTGATGCCGATGATGGTGCCGCCCACGATGTTGATGACGGCGATGATCATACCCGCGATACTGTCGCCCTTCACGAACTTCATGGCGCCGTCCATGGCGCCGTACATCTGGCTTTCTAGCTGCACGCGGTTGCGCCGCTCCTGCGCTTCCGCCATGTCTATGACGCCGGCGCGCATGTCGGCGTCGATGGACATCTGCTTGCCGGGCATGGCGTCCAGGGTGAAACGCGCGCCCACTTCCGCCACGCGCTCCGCGCCCTTGGCGATGACGAGAAACTGCACGATGGTAAGGATGATGAACACCACCGCGCCCACCACGAAATTGCCGCCCAGAGCGAACTCGCCGAAGGTGAAGATGATTTCACCGGCATCGGCCTGAAGCAGAATAAGACGCGTGGTGGTGATGTTCAGGCCCACGCGAAACAGCGTGGTGAACAGCAGCATGGTGGGGAAGGAAGAGAAATCCAGCGCCGTCTTCACATACATGGACATCATGAGCATGAGAAACGACAGCGTCATGTTCACGCCGATGAGAGTATCCACAAGCGGCGTAGGCAGAGGCACGATCATGAGCGCCACCACCACCACGAGCAGCATGACCATGGTGATATCGTTGTGCCGCGTCATGAGGCCGACGCCGCGCGACGCCTTTTCCATCAGACTCATGCTTTCTTTCCTCCGCCGACAAGAAACAGATATTCGTCAAGGGCGGCACGGGCCTCTTCCCTGCGGCCTTCCAGCCAGAAGGCCTGCGCCCTCATGAGGTGCAGTACGGCATGTCGGGAAGAAAGCACTCTGCCCCCCATGGCACCGCGCAGATATTCCAGCGCCTTTGAACCCTGTCCTTCCTCTATCGCCAGCGCCGCGAGCCCCGCCAGCGCCAGCCTGTCAGGCTCATTCTGCGGAGCCAGAGCCGCCAGCGCGGCATATATTCTCCCTGCCCGCGCCTCCTGCCCCATGCGCAGCATCATGTAGGCGAGCACATGCAGGGTGCGCCGCTGCTGCCTGTCCAGCTGCCCCATATCAGCCTCCTATCATCAGACCGAGATACGCCTGAAGAAGCTGCCCGTTCTGCAGAAGAGGCTTCAACTCCTGAGAAAGCATCTCCTTCACAGCCGGGTCCGTGCTGCCTTCCAAATCGTGCAGGCAGGACTCCAGCGTACCGGAAAAGGTTTCAGGGTTCAGCATGGAACCGTCCCCCACATCGGGACAGAGCGCCTGCTCCACCAGCTGCCAGGCGTTGCCCGGAGCATAAAGCTCCTCAAGGCCGGGCTCGCTCAGGGCGTTGGAAGCAAGCTCCCGAGCCCGCGGCAGGTTTGCGATATCCGGCATATCCATGACATTCTGGATACCCAGAGACGTATCAAGAAGGTTATTAATAGATGCGGGCATCGTTCATGCTCCTGTGCATACCGGTTCCGGCGGAAACACCCGCCACATTATTTACAACGAAAAGAACGATTATTCCCCGTGCATGAGCTCCGCCAAAAAACGAAGCGCGTTTTCCAGAGATGCCGCCGTCACCTTTTCCTCTGCCATACGGGTGAGAAGCATGCCTCTGCCGGAAAAGACTCCGGCAAAAAGCGGCATGGGCAGCCCGCGTCTGTAATCACAAAGCGAAAGCAGACGACGCACGGCGTCAGCATCGTGGTCAGGAAGAGGGGCCGAAAGATAGGCCAGCACCTCATGCCTGCCGTTATACTCAGCCTTCTCAAGGTAGAAACTGCCGATGTTCGCTATGTCAAGCCTGGCCAGCCCTTCTGGAGAAAACGCCAGCGATTCCAGCCCCAGCCTGCGCCCGAAGGCCTCGATTTCATACTCCAGCATCGCTTATCCTTCCTGTTGGGCCAGATATTCGTCTTCCCGTTCCACAGCTCTGTCCACAGCCTCCTGCACAGCGTCCAGCACCTTCATGCGGCCCTGTTCGTCGTCGAAAAGCGCCGTGGGAAAATTCCGCGTTGTACTCAGAAGCTCCTGCAGAAACAGCACCTCCCTTTCTATATCGGGGGCGCCCGCCTTGGCAAGAATTCCCTCTATCTGCATGGAACTGAGAAAACGCTTCGTGCGCAGATCCACAATATCGCCGAGAAGCCCCATGGCCGTAAGCGAGCCCTGGTCCTGTTTCACGCCGTGCACGTTCTGCCATCGATCCATCATGGTCTCGCACAGGCGGTAGGCGCTCTGCGTGAGACGCACCTTGCCGAGATTGTCGTGCACGCTCTCCAGATGCCGCACGCCCATGCTGGGCGTGTCCGCCGCAATATCGGCGCTCAGCGCGGAGAATAGAAAATCCATGGCGCGATCAAAGTCCCCGCCATAAGTCTCAAGCACATGGGCAAAGACCTCGTTCACCGTGGAAAATTCGCATACTGTCCGGCGGTAGAAATCGCGCATTTCATCGCTGCCGCCGAGGTCGGCGAAGCCCGCCGCGGCAAGCGCGCCCTGTACGCCCGCACGAATGGCCGGTCCCTCGCGCTCCTCCAGTTCGGCCACGGCCGCATCCACATCCTTAATGAGGGACTCGTCCGCCCCCTCCCTGCGCAGCTCTTCCTGCATCTGCTTCAAAGCAGCCCACGCATCGGAAGGGTCAGGGAAATATTCCCGAACCTTATCAAGGGCCCGACGGGAGTCGGCACGATTGCGCAGACTGTCGCGCATCTGATTGAGCTCTTCGCTCTTGCCGGCCTCGTGCATGAGCTCCTGGTAAAGCTTCACACGCTCTTCCTCGGACTCCCTTATTTTGTCGCGCTCCCTGCGCTCTTCCAGCTCAAAATCATCGGTGGTATCCGCGGAAAAAGAAAGTTCTTCAGCCGCGTCCGCCAGCAGCGACTCCGGCGAAGGCACCTGAACAACGGCATTTCCCATGAAACTGCCGCTGACCGATGAGCTTTCCGCCTGATGCGCGACCCCTGCCGTATGGAAGGGACTGGATATGGAATCAATAGGCATGGTATGCACTCCTTCATAGACTACCATGGGCCATGCAAAAGTCATGCCATCATGGTCTTCCTTTGTGCAGCACTGCGTTTTGCCGTTGCAAGCCCCCGACTGCTTTGGTAGTATGACGAAAAGCAAAAAGCATGGCAACACTCTTCGCATGCATGCCAAAAAAATTGGCTTCTGCTGGGGTGGAGAGTATTCCCGCATTGCTCCGGCCGGACGGCAACTCGGCATTTTTCAAGTTGGCACGCTTCTTGCATCAGGCATGATAAAGACCGCTCAGCGGCAACCAGTCTGCCCCATCCATTTTGAAGGAGATACATCATGGCATTCACCGAACAGGACCTCAAAAACCAGAAACAGGAAATCACCCGCCTCGCCGATGAACTTTCCCGCCTCAACAGCGTGTTTGCGGAACAGAAGAAGGCTCTCGGCCTGGCCGAAGAAGAAAAAGTGACCCTGAACGAGGCGGAAATCACCCGGATTCTGCTGCGCTCCCTTTCTGTCAGCTTTTTGCTTGCCGCCGCCCTGCTCATCCTGCAATATCCCATCCGACACCTCGCCTTCTTCTTCATCGCACCAGCGCCGCCTCGTTCGGATTCCAGCTCACATAGATGCGCTCGCCCTCCTCCAGCTGTTCCTCGCCGGAGGTCTGCTGGATGGCGAGTATCTGCTGGCCGCCGGGGAGCTCCACCGTCTCGCGGATGGAGCCGCCCGCGTAGTGCCGCGAGCGCAGGACGCCCGGCAGGCAGCACCCCGCGGCGCAAAAAAATGTGCTATCATATCTGTGCGACGGGAAAAAGTGAGGAATGTTATGTCGGCAATCCAATCCCTGAGCGGCTTTTTCAGCGACAGCTGGCAGTCGCTCCTGC
>CASFUJ010000174.1 GCA_949297645.1 uncultured Desulfovibrionaceae bacterium | reverse complement strand
CAGTCCCCTACCAAACAACTACAGGCGAGAGGCGTATATGGCTGCAATCTGCTCTTCGGAAAGCGGAACAAAGTTATTACCGAGAAGACGCTGCTGCGTCTTAAGTACGTTGGAGGCAAACACGGTAATATCCTGCTCCGTCATACCGTACTCGCTCAACCGCTTCAGCGGAAGTATGGCGGCAAGAAGTTCACCGAGCTGCTCGAATACCTCATCCCTGCCGCAGGAAAGCACTGCGCTCAGAAATTCTTCCAGTTCTGCAAGCCGCCCGTCGTTTCTGACCGATCTGTAGGCCTTCAGCACCGCAACAAAGACAGCGTAATTGGACTCGCCATGGGGAACATGATATGTGCCGCCGAGAGGATAGCTCAGGGCATGTACGGCAGCACAACCGGCCGTACCGAAAGCCAGACCGGCAAAGTTGCTGGCAATAAGAAAGTCCTTCATCAGAGGCCCACGCGCCTGCGGTCCGTCGCGACGGATGCGCTGATAGCCGCGCAGAATCATTTCCATGGCCTTCATGCTGAAAATACGGGTATAGGGAGTAGAACGGGGAGACAGCGCAGACTCCACGGCATGAACGAGAGCGTCAATGGAGCTGGTGGCAAATACTCCATAGGGCAGCGTGGAAAGAAGCTCGGGAACCAGAACGGCCTGGGCTGCAAACATGGCGGGGGAAACCAGTCCCATTTTAGTGCCCAGCTTCGTTCTGTTGAGAATGGAAATATTGGTCACCTCGCTGCCCGTACCGCAGGTCGTAGGAAGAATAACAAGCTCCCGCCGGGCACGCAGTTCGGCCATATCCCGGTACAGATCATCCACCCGTGCACCTTCCGGAGCCACGGCAAGCACCTTGGCGATATCGATAATAGTTCCGCCGCCGACGGCTATGACACGACGACAGCTTCTGCCTTCTATACTTTCAAGTATGGCATCCACCATAACGTCGGAAGGTTCACCGGCTCCGAATTTCTCCTGATACACTACCATTGCGGGCAGATTCATGGAGCCGAAAAAAGGATCGTAGATATACTTGTTGGTAAGAATGATATCGTCGGCAGAAATGCAAAACTGCTCCGCAAACTCACGGCAGGTGTCGAAATAGTGAAGTTCCGGTTTGAACTGAAGCTGCAGCATGAAGCCCTCCTGAGTTGATAGACAAAGTATGCCACAGGTCTTTGCACTTTTCGTGCCATATATATTTTTTTGTTATTTTTCAGTTGGTTATTCTTTTTAAATTACAACATACATCGCCCGTTTGCATATTCGCAAAACTCTCTTCGATTCTTCTCCGGGAAAGCATACTCGAAAACATGCAGACACAAACCTTCCATGTGCAGACTTGCATCTGCCGACGCATATTCTATTAATGCACCTCCACGGACAGCCCCTCTTCCTGAAAAATATTCACAAAGGTTTCCAGTCGTTCCTGCGGCAGAGAAAGCTGCGCATAACTGAAAGGCATTCCCATCTGTGCATACTTGTCCTGACAAATGGGAGAGTAAACTTCAAGAATATGGAAGAAAGAACCCGTACGTTTCACAAGGCGGGCAATGTTGCGCATGGTGGTTTCATCATCATTGAAACCGGGTACAACAAGAGTACGGCTGATGATTTCCAGATCGGGAAACTCCGAAGCTATCCTTCCAAAATTGCAAAGAATACGGGAATTATCCACTCCCGTCCCCCTGCGATGCGCAAGCGGATCACTGTGCTTGATATCGAAGAAAAGCAGATCCGTTTCTCTCAGTGCGGCAATGGTATGAGGCGCATCCAGATCAAAGAATCCACAGGTTTCCATGGCGGTATGCAACCCCTCCCTGTGAGCAAACTGCAGCAGTCTGGCCGCCTCCTGCGGATGCATCATGGGTTCTCCGCCGGAAAGAGTAATCCCTCCGCCGTTCATGACGTAATCCTTGTCCTTCAGAACATCCTCCATGATTTCTTCAGGAGTCATAAGGCGACTGCTCATAAACAGCGCCCCGGAAGGGCAGCGGGAAACACACTGGCCGCAGTTGGTGCAGCGGTCTCGGGCAATACGGATGGCGTTCTTGCTGCTGTATATGGCGGCATGAGGACAGGCTTCCATGCAGTGACTGCACAGGGACTGCCCTATACACTTTTCCGTATTGCAAACCAGTACGGGCCTATTCAGATGACACTCGGGATTGCAGCACCAGAAACAGCGTAAAGGACATCCGGCAAAAAAAACCGTCGTGCGCAGACCGTGTCCGGGGCTTGGGGAAAAATGCTGGATTCCGCTGATGAGGCATCTCAAGGATTCATGAGACATATTTCTTCTCCTGCACTGGATGCTTCTGCACCAGATCGTATTTGACGAGCTTGCGCCAGAGCGTGGAAAAATGCACATCCAGAGCGTCGGAAACAGCCTGAATGGACCCATATCGCTTCATGGCCCTTTCAAGATAGCTCTTCTCAAAGGCTGCCACGGCATCCTTGAGAGAAAGCTGCACATCATCCATCTCCTGAGGTACGGAAATCCGCGCTGCAGAACTGACGGGCTGAGTTATGTCGGGCAGAGATACGGGCGCGACCTGCGCCTGTTCCGTAAGCTGGTACTCCTGCTGGAGTTTGGCAGGCAGATCCTGCAGGCCCAGCGTGTCGCCCTCGCTCATCACCAGCAGCCACTCCATAATATTGACGAGCTCCCGCATATTGCCCCGGAACGGATAGCGTAAAAGCCAGCGCAGAAGATCGGGAGACATCTTTTTCGAGGCCCCGTTCTGCGAATTATACTGCTCTATGAGCTGGTCTATCATGGCCCGTACGTCTTCAGGACGCTCGCGCAGAGGTGGAATAGCAATGGGAATAACATTCAGTCGATAGAACAGGTCACGTCTGAAATTCCCCTTTTCCACCTCTTCCGCCAGATTTTTGTTCGTGGCGGCAAGAATACGGATATCTACCGACGTTCTCTTGGTGCCGCCGACCCGAATAAACGATTTTTTTTCAAACACTTCAAGGAGTTTTGACTGCAGGCTGTACTGCAGCTCTCCTATTTCATCCAGAAAAAGCGTTCCCTTGTCTGCCGTTTCAATGAGACCTATCTTGCCATGTGCGCTGGCACCGGTGAAGGCCCCCTTCTCATAGCCGAAAAGTTCACTTTCCAGGAGCTGTTCGGGAATGGCGCCGCAGTTGATGACGACAAAAGGACGTGAGCTGCGGGTGCTGTTGTTGTGAATAAGGGATGCAAGCATGGTCTTACCCACGCCTGATTCTCCGGTTATGAGTACGCAGGAGCTGGTCTTGCTGACCTTGAGTGCCTGCTGAACCACCTGATTCATAACGGAGCTGTGCACGGTGAAGCCTGAAGCATTGCACACGCGCTGAAGCTCGGCCGACGGCATGGTGGGCTTGGGGGCGGCCGACACCGCAACGGCCGGTTCAGGTTCTGCAGGTGCGGGATCGGGGCTTCTGAGCTGAAGCATCACACGGAAAAGATTGCCTGAATCGTCGAAGGACGGAGTAGCGCTTCCCTGAAAAATCTGTCCCGTAGGCAGAGTGACCGGCATGGTCACTTTCGTTCGGGAAGAACTGGCCTGCTTGAAAAGAGACACAAGCGTACGGGGGGAACGCTGAATATCCTCGATATGCCGCCCGATCAGCCCCTGTCGCCCAAGAAGAATGAGTTTTTCGTAGGCGGAATTGACATGACGCACTACGCCGCGGCTGTTGAGGGAGAGAAAAACATCCTCAAACTGATCCACCACAGTCTCGAACTCATGAACTATGTTCTGATACTCGGGAAACTCATGAACAACAGCATTGAAGTTGTTGATGTCCTGCATCACGGTAATGACGCCGGATGTGACGCCGTTGCTGGCGACGGGCATACGACTGACCAGAACGGTAGCCATGGGAAGACGAAGCAGGGAACAAAGCTGGGGAATCCCCGTAGCCAGCACCTTCTTTACTTCCACCCAGTCATGAGGACTGAAATCCGCCAGAGGAAAACCGCTTCTGGGAATGCTGCCGCCCTGATGCAGGAGCTGCGCCGCCTGATTGACGTGATAAAGCACGCCTTCGACATCAACAAGCATGACTCCCACGGAAAGCGCTTCCGTGAACGTCCGTATCCCTTCAAAGGGAAGAAAGGAAAGCGAGGATACGGGAAGCTTTTCATCTCTGATGGATTTCGACATGGCAACGCCGCCTGCTATCGTGCTTTCTGCAGCGGACACTTATAGGTAAATGCCGCCGAGGGGAAAGAATAGCCCTGGGTATTGAACCCCGGAATATTCAGAAACAAGCTGTTGTACTCGTAGGGAGAATTTCGAAGTACCGTCAGTTCTGCAGGGCTCAGCACCTGAAATCTCAGAAACCAGTGCGACTGTCTGCACCATGTCTGGATAACGGAAACCAGCGTATCCAGCCCGGAAGTTCCGCAGGCCTGGCCGGGAAGCAGCGTAGCAAACATGACCCGTGCCCCCAGAGATG
>CASFUJ010000173.1 GCA_949297645.1 uncultured Desulfovibrionaceae bacterium | reverse complement strand
CACGCCGACGAAGTTCAATTTCCAGACGGACATCGAAGGGTCGTCTCCGGCGTTCCATGCCGGGGTGGAGGTGAACTGTTCCGCGCTTCTGGACAGCGAGAAAGCCTCCTTCGCCATCGAGAAGGCCATGCTCACGCCGGGCACGGGTGTGTCCTTCCGCGAATACCTCTCCCTGTCGGGCGAACTGGAATACGACTTCGACAGCGACGGCCTCACCCTTTCGCAGCTTCATTTCCAGGGGCCGGACCTTTCGGCCACGGCCTCGGGCAGCGTGGCCTCGCTGGCCCGCATGTACAGCGACCCGGTGCAGGGCGACGCCACGCTGAAGGTGGACATGCAGGGCGACCCGCAGCGCCTCGGCGCCATTTTGCGTCATCCCCTGCCCTTTGCCGACCACAGCATCTTCAGCGACTGTTCCCTGTCGGCGGAAATGCGCTGGTCGGGCGGCCGCATGAGCATGACGAGCCTGCAGGGCAAGGCCGACGACCTGTCGTTTTCCGGCAGGCTCACCGTATCGCCGAGTCCCTTCGTCATCAGCGGCGAGCTGAATCTCGGCGATTTCGACCTCGAGGACTACCGCAGCGAACGCAGCGCCGCCGCGCCGAGGAAGCTGGAGAACCGCGACTTCACCCGCTGGCCCCGCGTCAGTCTTCAGCTTTCGGCCGAACATGTGCGCTGGAGAAACCTGCATCTGGAAAACGCGCACGCGCGCCTGACCGGTCAGAACGGCTCCTACGAGTTCAACCCGCTCTCGGGGATTCTTGCGGGCAGTCCGGTCACGGCGTCCATGAAGACCGTGCTTCTGCCGAGCACCCCGCTTTCCTCGCGCCTGTCCATCAATTTCAGCGTGCCGCAGGCCAATCTCGACGAGATTTCCCAGGCGCTGGCCGAAAAGCCGCTGCTCAAGGGCAACGGCGCCATCAATGCCTCCATAAGTTTCACCACCTCCCGGGGGCTGCCCTCCCTCACGGGCAAAGGAAGTCTCACCTCCTCGCAGGTGGAAACGGCCTTCAGCATTCTGCCCGCGAGCATGCCGCTTGCGGCGGGCATCATGTCCACCAGCCGTTTCGACAGGCTCTTCCTTTCCTTCCGTGCGGCGGACGGCTCCCTCAACGTGGAAAAATTCGCGCTGGAAGCCCCGCGTCTTTCCCTGACGGGCACGGGGGTCGTGGACCTTGCCGAGCGCACCATCGACGCCTCCGGCTCCGTGGAGATGGCGGGCAGTTCCGCGCTTCCCGTGCGTCTGACCGGCGATCTGCGCTCCCCGCGCTACTCTCTGGACGACAAGGGCTCCCGCAACACCCTTTCCCCCAACGCCATAGAACTCGACCTCAATTTTCCCAGCCAGCTCCGCGACATCATAAACGGACGCTGATTCTCAAGGAGACCTCATGGCCATCAACCCGAAAAAGACGGGCGCCGGCAGGCGTGCCGCCGAACTTTTCGCCGCCGCCGGCGGCGGCCGCGCAGGCCGCGGAAACATCGTTCTCAGGCTGCTGCACGGCGAATTCTCCCTGACCGTCACGTTCTGGATCGCCTGCGTGTCCATCCCGCTGCTGGGCCATCTTCTGTTCAGCCGCGTGGCCCTGCCCATGCTCGACGTGCGCTCGTGGTACGGCTCCACAGCGTTCTTCCTGTGGCCGCTTCTCTACGTCGTGTACGCGGCCGTGGCCTGCACGGGCCTGTGGCGCAGCGCCGGACATTTTACCGGCAATCCGCTCTGGGCGCGCCTTGCCGCGCTGGCCGCGGTTCTCGGCATGGTCGGCGCCATCGTCTATGCGGTCATGGTGGCCGCCTCGTGGTTCCTGCTGGCGGGAGCGTAGCCATGTCCCTACTACGCGCAAAGGAACATCTTCGCCGCTGGAGGCGGGACGGCGACGTGACGGAGCATGAACACTCCAGCGCCACGGTGGAGCTTGCCGCGCAGGCTCTCGGCACGGAGCCCGGCCGCATAGCCAAGACGCTCTCGTTTCTGAACGGCGAGCGCACCATCCTTATCGTGGCCGCGGGCGACGCGCGGGTGGACAACCCGCTGTTCAAAAAGACCTTCGACGTGCGCAAGGTGAAGATGGTGCCCGCGGAAGAAGTGGAGGAACGCACCGGCCACGCCGTGGGCGGCGTGTGTCCCTTCGGCGTGCCTGCCACGGCGGACGTGTATCTCGACGAGTCTCTGCGGCGCTTTTCCACCGTGTTTCCGGCCTGCGGCAGTTCGAACAGCAGCATAGAGCTCACCCCCGCGGAGCTGGAGGAATATTCCGGCGCGCGCGGCTGGGTGGACGTGTGCAGGGGATGGCGCTGATTTTCCCTTTTTTATAAACGGTACTTGACAAAGCGGGAGAAGAAGTCATAGTCAAGCTATCGAAAGGCTGAAAGTTATGATGAGTAGCGCCACAGACAGAGCTTCTTTCGTCGTCAGGATTCTGCTCCTGATGATCTGTTGCGCCCTTTTCATGCCCGCCCGCAGCGACGCCGGGGACAAGAACGAGATGGAGAGCTTCCGCATAGCCTCCCTCACCCTGGCCATAAGCGGCATCAGCAATCCCGTTTCCCAGCTCAAGCACTTTTCCGATTCCGACGGCACGCCCCTGCGTTCTCCGGGCAAACGTCAGCAGAACGCCTTCTCGGGCATGGACGACAACGCCTCCCCGGCGCTGCTTCCCGTGACGCCGCCGCTGCCGGAATTCTTCCTCTGCGCGCAGGAATGTTTTGACGCGTGCACCTTCCCGCCCGAATCTCACGGGCTCATCCACTGGTTTTCTCTCGCCCCTCCCGCCTCTCGGAACGCCTAGTTTCGGTCTCTGAACCTGCGCCGCTTCTGCGGCGGCAGGCCTTTTGTCCGCACATTCTGTTCCGTGAGGTTTCTTCATGCGTTCCCTGCGCTGGCGCTCATGCGTCTCGGTGCTGGTCGCGCTGATATGCGCCGCCTGCATCAGCGTCAATTTTCTTCCTCAGCTCTCTTCAGTGGCATGGCTGCCCGCGCCCATCCACCTCGGACTCGACCTCCGGGGGGGCATTCACCTCACGCTCGGCGCCGACCTCGACGAGGCCGTATCCCAATCTTTGTCCCTTCTGGGGCAGGATATCCGTTCCAGTGCCAACGATGCGGGAATAAGGACCCGCCTCCTCCGTCATGCCGACGGTCGAACGCTGGAATTCGTGCCGCTCAAACACGAGGGAATCGAACAACTCTCCAACCTGCTGCGCGACCGATTCGGACAGATGGCGGTCGGTTCCGTCATCTCGTCCGAATCCGGGGAAAAACTCCTTGTCTCCTTCCGCCCCGAATGGGAAAAACAGCTCCGCGAACGTATCATGGACCAGACCGTCCGTACGCTTCGCGGCCGCATCGACGCCTTCGGAGTCGCGGAGCCCGACATCCGCCTCCAGGGCGACGACCGGATTCAGATTCAGCTGCCCGGCGTCACCGACACCGCCAGAGCCCTTCAGCTCATCGGACGCACGGCGCAGCTCACCTTCCACCGCGTACGCCACGACGTAACGCCGGGCGCCGTCATGGCCCCGGGCACGGCATGGTATCCGCTGGCCACGGGCCCGCGCTCCCGGGCGGGCGCCGACCTTTCCGGCGGCCTCGTCCTCGACCGCTCTCCCCTGCTTTCCGGTCAGGACATCGTGGACGCCCGCCCCGCCTTCGATGAACGCAATCAGCCGTGCGTGTCCATCCAGTTCAGCGCGCGGGGCGCGGAGCAGTTCGAGCGCATCACCGGCGAGCTCATCCATCAGCAGTTCGCCATCGTCCTCGACGGCGTCGTCCAGAGCGCGCCCGTGATCCAGCAGAAAATCAGCGGCGGCAAGGCCAGCATCACCGGTTCCTTCACCACGGAGGAAGCGCAGGACCTGGCCGTGGTACTGCGCTCGGGCTCCCTGCCCGCCAAGGTCTCCGTGCTGGAAGAACGCACCGTCGGCCCTTCCCTCGGCGCGGATTCCATACGCGCAGGCCTCATGGCGGGCGCGGTGGGCTCCCTCGGCGTCATGATGGTCATGCAGCTGTGCTACGGCATGGCGGGACTTCTCGCCAACGTCATGCTGGTCTTCACCATCAGCCTGCTCTTCGCCGGTCTCGGACTCTTCGGAGCCACCCTCACCCTGCCGGGCATAGCAGGCGTGGTGCTCACCATCGGCATGTCCGTCGATGCCAACGTGCTCATCTTCGAACGCATACGCGAGGAAATCGGCAGAAAACTTCCCATGGACAAAGCCATTGAGGCGGGCTTCCGGGAAGCGAAAAGCTCCATTCTCGACTCCAACCTCACCACTCTGCTCACCGCCGCCGTGCTCTATCAGTTCGGCACCGGTCCCGTCCGGGGATTCGCCGTCACCCTGGCTCTCGGCATCCTCGCTTCCATGTTTACGGCCATCTTCGTGTCCCACCTGCTCTTCGATGTGTGGATACGCAGAAACAACGCCGCACGCTGCGGCCTTGTCCCTCATATTGCCGGGGCTTCACACTGAGCCCCGCTTCCC
>CASFUJ010000172.1 GCA_949297645.1 uncultured Desulfovibrionaceae bacterium | reverse complement strand
AGCTTATGGGGTCGTGCACGGTGACAAGGCGACTGCCGTCCGTGAACACGGCCTCAAGCTGCACGAAGGGAATCATCTCCGGCACGCCTTCCATGACATCGTCGCGGGTGAGGGCCTTGCGGGCGTCGTTCATCACTTCTTCCACGGTCTTGCCGGCCCTTGCGCCTTCCAGCGCCGTGGCTGTGATGACCGCGACCGCCTCGGGATGATTGAGCTTCAGTCCTTTTTCCCGTCGGCGCTGGGCCACGGCCGCCAGAGAGAGCACCAGCAGTTTGTCGATTTCTCGCGGAGTAAGATGCATGAGTCCTCCTTAGGGTGGAGATGGGAAAGCGGCGTCATGCCGTTTTCAGAAGAACCCTAGCTCCGCCCGGGTGAGAGGGGTATTGTAATAACCGTTGACGCCATGAGAATGTTATATAATTCCAAAAGATACACAGTCCGCCGCCTTACAGGGGCCTCTTTTCTCCCCGCGCAAGGACGTTCTTTTCCCTGCGGCCTGGCCTTCGGGCAGAAAAAAAAGCGGGAGAGGTTCATGCCCTCTCCCGCTTTTCCGATATGGCCGGTACCTATTTCCGCCATTCCCCGACGTTGATGCCGAATCTCTTTATCTTGAGATAAAGCCCGCCGCGCGACACGCCGAGCATCTCCGCCGCCGCCCGCATGTTTCCCCCCGTGGAGCGCAGGGCGTCGATGATGCTCTGCGTTTCCCTCTCCACCAGCAGGCCGGACTCTCTCGAAGCAGACGCGGACTCCTTTTTCAAAAAGCCCGTCTGCGCCTTTCCCAGAAGCATGGATGCAGGCAGGCAGGACTCGTCGACAGGGCATCCGTCCCTGACGATATTGACCATGCGCTCCACCATGTTTTCCAGCTCGCGCACGTTGCCCGGCCAGGAGTACTGCTCCATGCGCCTGAGCACCTGCTCGGTAAAATCCGGTACGTTCTTGCCCATACTCAAAGCAAACTTGCGCAGAAAATGCCGGGCAAGCAGGGACACGTCTCCCCCGCGCTCGCGCAGCGGCGGCAGATTGATGGGAAACACGTTGAGCCGGTAATACAAATCCTCCCTGAAGGAACGCTCCTGCACGGCCTGCTCGAGATTCCTGTTGGTGGCGGCCACCACGCGCACGGAAACCATGCGGCTGCTCTTGCCGCCCACTCTGGTCACCTCGCCGTTCTGAAGCAGGCGCAGCAGGGAAACCTGAGCGTCCAACGGCAGTTCCCCTATCTCATCCAGAAAAATAGTCCCCCCGTCGGCCAGTTCGAACTTGCCCGGCTTGCCCGACCGGCTGGCACCGGTAAAGGCTCCTTCGCTGTAACCGAACAACTCGCTTTCCACAAGATTGCGCGGTAAAGCCCCGCAATTCACCGCCACAAAGGGCCGGGAAGCGCGGGGACTGGCGTTATGGATGGCCTGAGCAAACAGTTCCTTGCCCGTTCCGCTTTCGCCCAGAAGCAGTACCGTGGTCGGCCTGCCGGCCACAAGCCGGGCCTGGTCCAGCACTTCCACCAGCGGCGCCGAACTGCCCAGAATTCTGTCGAAGGTATAGGAAGGCTTGACGCCGGCCACCTGCACGGCCACCTGGCGCATGCGCCCGGCCTCGCGCATGGTAATGACTCTGCCTCCTCCCGCAATCGGTATGACAGACACGAAAAACGCCAGCATTCCCCCTTTCTTCAAAGGAAAAAGCATTTCCTGGTCCTGAAGGTGCGTTCCCGTCTGCAGCAGTTCATCCAGTACGGCGCCGGGACGGAGCACATCGCGCAGATTGCCGCCGCGCAGACTTCCGCTTCCGCCAAGCATGATGGAAGCCTTGCGGTTCACAATATCGATGCTGCCGGAGGCGGAAAGCACCAGAACGCCGTCATCCAGCATCTCCATGATGGTTTCCCGCTGCTGAAGCAGACTGCGCAGACGGAGCTGCTCGGCAATGGCGCATACCGCCGCCTTGACCATGCCCAGCGTATGGGCGTGATACTGCTTGCGCGGCTGGGTGACGTTCAATACGCCGATAAGCCTGTTATCGTGAGAGAATATCGGCGCGGCGGAACAGCTCCAGCACTCCCCGCTGAAACGGAAATGCTCCGCCCCGATGATTTCTATGGGACGCCTTTCCGCAAGACAGGTACCAATTCCGTTGGTTCCGCGCGCTTCTTCCGTGTTGATGCTGCCGACCAGAGCATCGGGATAATAGGCGCGGTGAGACACGCGGTTGGAAATATACAGCGTCACCCCCCGGGCGCTGACCAGACTCAGGGCGCTCACTGCCTCCTGAATGGAAGAAAACATCTGATCCAGAATATCCCTGGCACAGGCCATGAGATCGGCATTTTCCTTCAGAATGGCCGCCAGCTCCTCCTCGCTCACCCGGGGGCGTTCCCTGATGTCCGGATCCACCCTTGCCTCCACGCTCCGTTGCCAGGAGCGGAGAATCATGTCGCTGACCACCGTCGTATCCACCCTGCCTCCGGCAAGAAAAATACGCTTCTGTTCCACTATGGCCCTCTGCCGCTCTTCCGACTGCAGAAAACTGTCCTGACTGAACATGTCATGTTCTCCTTTCTCCGGCATGTCTAATCCGATGACACATAATGCATTGACATGTCAATTCTATGAACATACTTTTTTTACCCTTTGTTTTTTTACAACATAATATGTAATAATATCACTATATTATAGAATAATCCGCTTTGGCACGTCTTTTGCTATCTCTTTTTGCAGGAGGCCGTCGCGCGCCACAGCGTATCGGACAGAATCAGGTCGCGCCCTGTCACCTTTTTCACGAACCTCTTCCCGCAAGGCTCTTCTGCAAGGAGCAGTCATGATTATCGACTTCCGCGTCCGTCCCCCTTACAAGGGATATCTCAGTACCTTCAACTTCCGTAAATCCACGCCCTCTTCCGATCCCACCAAGGAAAACATCTTCAGCATAGGCAAGCGTCCCAACGTGTCCGCCATCGAAGGGTCTATTGAAAAATTCGTTCAGGAAATGGATGAGACCGGTACGGAGCGCGCCGTCATCATGGGCAGAAAGGCGGACGACTTCGGCGTGGTGGATAACGCTGAAATCCATGAGCTGAGTCAGAAGTATCCCGGTCGTTTCATTCCCTTTGCCGGCATCAATCCCAATCTGCCCGGCATGGTGGACGAAATCGTGCATACAGCCTCTCTCGGCTTCCGCGGCGTGGGCCTCGACGCAGGCTGGCTGCGCAGGCCGCTGCTCTACGACGATCCCATTTTCGACCCCATCTTCGCCAAGTGTCAGGAACTCGGACTTATCGTGTCTCTGACGAGCAGCTTCATGCTCGGCCCCGACCTTTCCTACTCCGACCCCGATGCCATCCAGCATGTGGCGCTGAAATACCCTTCCCTCAAAATCGTCGTGCCTCACGGCTGCTGGCCGCATGTGCACAAGGCGCTCGCCATGGCCATCCGCTGCCCCAACGTCTATCTCATGCCGGACTGCTATCTTTACATCCACCATTTCCCGCTTTCCGAAGAATACGTCATTGCGGCCAATACCTACCTCAAATACCGCATTCTCTATGCCTCAAGCTATCCCGTGCGCAGTCTGGAACAGGCTCTGGAAGGCTGGAAAGGCAGAAACTTCACGGACGAGGCTCTCAGAAACACGCTGCATGACAACGCCGCGCGCCTGCTCGGAGAACTGTAGTCCCCTTCCTGCCTGCGGCCATGGACTCCCGGAACGGAAAGGGGCACTTTTCACAACAAGTCCCTTTTCCGCTCCCGGAAAGGTTTTTCACACTACACATCACAGGAAAGGCCATGCATACCATCAGCGTCATTTCTCCGCTGACCATACGCCGCACCACCTTCCGCAACCGCATCATCATGCCCTCCATGGTGACGAACTTTGCAGGCAGGAACGGCGAAGTCAGTGAAAAACTCATCCGCTATCACGAAGCGCGCGCCCTCGGCGGCGTGGGCCTGAACATGCTGGAAGCCACCAGTGTTCATGACTCCGGGCGCAGCTATTTTCCCGGAGTCAGCATTGCTTCCGACGCCTTTATCAGAGGACTCTCCCGCCTCACCCGTGCCATACATGAGGCCGGAGGGCGCGCCGGCGTGCAGCTCAACCACGCCGGACGCCTTGTCCGGCCCGATGCCTCGGGCATGACCATACCGCTGGTATCGTTCGTCCCCGGACTCACGCCCTACGATAATTCCCGCGTTCTGGAAACGGAGGAGATATACGACCTCATGGACGCCTATGTCCGGGGCGCAGCGCGTGCCCGGGAAGCGGGATTCGACGTTGTGGAAATCCACGGAGCGCACGGCTACCTTATCGCGCAGTTCATGTCTCCGCTGTTCAACCGCCGCACGGATGAATTCGGCGGCTCCTACGAAGGGCGCATGCGTTTTGCGCTGGAAATCATACGGCGCGTACGCGAGACCGTGGGAGAAGACATGGTCCTGTCCTTCCGTCTGAGCGCCGAGGAATATCTGCCCGGCGCATATGTCAGATCTGAACC
>CASFUJ010000171.1 GCA_949297645.1 uncultured Desulfovibrionaceae bacterium | reverse complement strand
CCATCGCCCGTCATCCCGCGTCGGTTCACACACCGTTCTCCGCATGACATCGCCCTCTCTTCCGCCGGAAAACGGCGAAACCTTCCCGTCGTTCAGATAAGACATTCCCTTTCCGTTGTTCCGGAAGTTCCTGCCCGGGAAATTCAGCCCCCGCGTTTCACCAAAGTTCAGCAGGTTCTCGATGCGCCGCCCCGCCTCCAGCGGCTCCATCTCGTTCGCAGCCATGCGCGCCTCTCCGCCGTCATTCCCCCCATCCGAAGTATCCGAGCAGCCCGCCCAGCCTGTTGCCGAGCCATTTGCCCGCCCTGTCCATGCCGTAAGCGACAAACGGCTCCGCGGCTACGGCCGCCATTTTTCCCAGCGTCGTCGCCGCGCCGACGGGAGCCGTCAAAAGGTCGGCCACGTCCACCAGCGGCGTTCCCAGTCCCGGCTCGCGGTTCACATAGCCCGGCGCATCGGCGGGCCATAACGCAAGTCCAGCGCCTGTACCTGCGCCCGCCACGACCGGAAATCTGCTCTTGCCGGAAGCTGCCGTTTCAGGCATAATTTTTTCCATGGAAGGCTGTCTGACAGCAGAAAGTCCCGGTGGCTGCGCACTGGCAGGAACCTCGTTCCTGATACCAGATATGGGAGACAGGGGCCTCCCCGGACAGCCTTCCCCCCATCGCCCGTCATCCCGCGTCGGTTCACACACCGTTCTCCCCATCGCCCGTCATCCCGCGTCGGTTCACACACCGTTCTCCGCATGACATCGCCCTCTCTTCCGCCGGAAAACGGCGAAACCTTCCCGTCGTTCAGATAGGACATTCCCCCGGCGCTGTTCCGGTTCACATACCCCGGCGCATCGGCGGGCCATAACGCAAGTCCAGCGCCTGTACCTGCGCCCGCCATGGCGGGTGCTTTCAGCTTGAGCTTTTTCAACTGTTCCTGTAAGGTATTTTCAAAAGGGGTGCTGACAGCAGAAATGGGACCGCTGCCAACCTGCTCCGCAGGCACCTTCATCAGTGAAGGCGAGAATATGGAGGAGTTCGGCCCGCCCTCCCAGTACCCTCTTTCCTTCAACAGATGTTCTACCTTTGAGGTTTTCGGGTCGTACATGGTAACGGTTTGAAAACCTCTTTTGTATGGCAAAACAGGCATATACCATGACCTATCCTGCCGGCCTGCAGGATTCCGCAACGCCTCTTTTGCTACCGGATTCTTTCCAAGAACATTTGGAATAAGTACCGTATCCGGCGAATCGTAAATTCCTCGGTATCCTTCAGCTATCTGCTCCGGCGTCCAACCATCCTTTTGAAAACGTTGGACAAGCCCATGATTATTTAACTATCCGTAGTTGCCGCCGTATTTGGCCGAATTTTCCAGAGCAGTCGCGGCATTTGCACTATCCAGTGTTCCCGCTTTACTACCCCCATATTTCCGGCCTGCAATGGCCTTTTTCACTACGTCCAGAATATCCGGTCTTACCGCTCCCTCCGCTTCCTCCGGCATGGCCGCTCCGGCCGCAAGTCCCAGCAGTCCGCCCAGCTTTTTCCCGTCCATCACAATCCCCCACCTCCCCTGATATTCGTCAGGCCGCTACCTTTCCGCCCCATCTTGAGACGCGTCTGGTCAAGCTCCTTTTCCATCTGCATTTCCATGACCTTCAGAGCAAGCTGTCCCTCTGTTTTCTGCTTTTCCAGCGCAAGGTTGCTTTGCGTTTCAAACGCCTTTCTCTGTGCCTCCGTCCGGGCCTTCCATGCGTCAGCCTGCTGCTTTGCCTGGGCCTTCTGCTGCTCAAGCCGGAATTTCTGCTGTTCGGGTGAAGGCGCAGGCTTTTCATTCATTATCGCCTGTTCTGCTCGTCTTGCATCCTCTTCCGTGCCGAAGAACCGTTCCGGAGACTCCAGCCCCGCCGCTTCCGCCATCTTGTGGCAGGTGTACACCACGTTGGCGAGGCGCACGGGGGAGTTTTTTCCGAGCTGGGCAAGGAAGCGCTGCTGAATCTGCAGAATCTGCTGATAGGCGGAGAGCAGTCTGCTTCTGTTGCCCGTGCCGAGGCCCACGGCCACGGCGATATCCATGTCCGGGTCCCACTTGCGCGGGTCGAAGGCCATGAAGCGGCCTTTCAGGCGAATCTGCACCGCCTTGTCCTGATAGCGGTGCAGAAGGTGCAGAATGTAGCGTCCGAGGGGCTTGAAAAAGGTTTCGGCATAGACGCGGGCAATGAGCTCAAGGCGCTGATTGACGGCCTCTTCCATGATGCTTGCGCCCGTGGCCGTATTTTGCAGCGTGTCGGCCTGAAGGCTCTGGGTGCGGCTGGAAACGCCGGTTCTGCGCTCCATGAGCTCCGCGCTCATCTGAAGCCCGGCCAGGGCCTCGGCCGAAGAGGTGGCCACCGGCAGCGGGGTAATCTGCGCGTCCCCCCTGAGGCGGTGCACGGCGCCCACGCCGCGGGCGAGCAGGCTGTCATATTCCACGCTGCCGCTCATGCCCTCGCTGACCACAAGCTCTCCCTGATTGGAGAGGGCGAGGTTGTCCAGATACTGACGCGTCATTTCCGTGCGCAAGTCCTGCACATCGGTCACAAGGTCGGCCAGACACAGGCCGACGACCTGATGCGGCAGGGGCACGGAGCAGGCGGCAAACAGCGGCGGGCGATACAGCGGCCACTCCTCCACCCTGAGCACGCGGCAGGATTCGGCGTCGCCGCAGCAGGTCGCCTTGACCTTTTCGGCGATGCCGTCCCCGTTCAAATCGAAATCGAACCACGCCTCATAGATGCGGTACCGCCGCGTCGCGCGGCTCTGCCCGTCGCCGTCGTCGCCGTTTTCGTCGTTGACGTTCCGTCCGACTTTTGTCTCCGGCATCATGTCTTCATCATCGAGAGGCGCAAGCTCGTCAATGACGGCCTGAGGGTAGCCTTCCCTTCTCAGGTCTCCGGCCGTCTTTATCTGCCAGTGGGCAATGAAGCGCGCCGTTTCCACATCCTGCGCATCGGCGGAAACAATGACGCGCTCCGACGGCACGGCGTCAAGACGGATATCCCGCGTGACGACGGTTCCGTGCACCGTCACGTCGTACAGCGCGCCCCGCGGCGTGACTCGACGCCTCACGTCCACGGCGCCCGGGGTCTCCATGTCCAGCGAGGCGTCCGTGAGAAGCGCCACGGCCTCCTGCTCCGACAACCCCGCATACTGGCGGACCTGCCGTTCCTTCCGCTCTGGACAATGCACAAGGCACCAGCCCACGCGCTGATACAGCCCGTCCGACAGCACGTCGTGCACCAGAGAGAACATCGTCCTGCCGAACACGACCTGATTGACGTACAGTGTGGCGTCCTCCGCCGCCTGCTCCTGTGCGGGCGTCTTCGGCTCGAAACGGATGATTTCATCCGCGCAGAACACGCGCATGAGCCCGGGCTTGGCCCATTCCACGGTTTCCATGACCGTGCGGTCAACATAGGTGGAAAGGCCCTTGTTTTCCCTGTCGTCATCGACTGCGTAGCCATGGCCGAGATACCGCCTTTTCAGCAACGCGCGCTCCGCCGACAGTTTCGAGCCCTCCCTGCCCATGCACGCTTCCATTTCCCGCGCAATGACGCGGCGTATCTCTTCCTTCAACGCTGTCCCGTTCATCAGCACACCCTCAGTTTTTTGCGCGCAGGCAGGGGCGCAAAGGTTTCGTGTTCCGGCACAAAGCCCACCGCGGCATAGCGGAAGGCGTCGGCGCCGTGGCTGGTCCAGTCATGGAGCGGCAGGGATTTAAAACAGGCGTGCGCATCGTCGTACTCGCGCTGATAGCCCCACAGGCAGGAAAGTCCGTGTCCGCAGCGCTCCTTGTCGAACCACGCCGCTCTGATGACCTGCCGACAGGCTTCTATGCCGTCCATGACCGGTATATTCTTTGCAATGGTGAAGTTGAGTCCCAGGGCGCGGGCCGTTTCTATGCGGCTTTTCCCGCTTCCCAGCTCCCGCACCACGATGTCGTGCGGAGCAATGTGTCTGCCGTAGCGATAGCCTTTTTTCGCCAGCACTTCCGCGTAATGCGCCAGCCCCTCGCCGCCGGCCTCGTAGTAGTCGATGAATCTCCACTCCCCGAAGCGCCCCACAGGCAGATGCTGAAAAAACCAGATGGCCGTGGAATCGGCCATGCCGAGGTCCCACGCCGTGTTGACCAGCAGGTTCGGCTCCACGGGCACGCGCCCCATGCGCCCGTCCCTGTCCGCTTCCTGCAACAGTCTGCCGTAATAGGAACCTTCGGCCATGAGCTTCGGGTTGCCTTCCCAGACATGGTCATACTTGTCCGGCTCCTCCTCGCGGCAATGCTCCATTTCCTGCCGCAGCACCTCGGGAAACCACGGATTGTCCCGCCAGGTCACCTTCCTTACAAAGGCGTCGGGCGGCGGCTCGCGCACCACAAAACGCTGCCATACCGGCGAGTGGATTCTGTCCGGATTGAAACTCATCCATATCTCGGAACCCGGCGCGCGCATGGTGGGAACAAGCATGTCCAGCGAACGCTCGGACACGGTTTCCGCCTCCTCAATCCAGCAGTGGGTGAGCGCCTCGTAGGATTTGATTTTCTCCGGCGAACTCCGGAGCCCGGAAAAAATGAACAGACTGCCGTTCACGCCCCTGATTTCCGCATCCGTGGAACTGTAGACATCCCTGAGCCTGAGCCTTTCTATCTCGTCGTCCAGCAGACGCTTCACAGAGTCTCGTATGGAAAGCTGAATCTCCCGCGCGCAAAGCACCCGCACGCATCGCTGCGTGCCCGTGATGAGCAGCGCCCGCGCAAAAGAACGGGATTTCGCCGCCCCTCTGCCTCCGTAAAACACCTTGTATCTGTGCGGCCGGAAAAGCTCGACAAAAGCCGCAGGAAGCAACGCTTCAACGCTCATGTGTTCCGACTCCATACCTCCCGCCCCTTTTGAACGCATGCCCCGGGACAGTTCCGTGCGCACCCTGTCGGCGTCCCGCCGCCCTGCCCGAGTTCCGCGGTGACGGAAAGCTGCCCTTCTTCCACGGGTCGCGCGCCTGCGCTTCCCTCCGGGGCGCAGAAGGCATGTTCTTCTGCCGCCCCCGGCTTCTGCGCCCGGCTTCCGGCCGCCCTGCCGTCTGAAGAGCGCGCGCCTTCACCGGCTTCCACAAAACGCGCCACGATTTCCGAAGCCGCGCCTCCGGGGCAGTTCCGTGCAACCCCTGTCGGCGTCCCGCCGCCCT
>CASFUJ010000170.1 GCA_949297645.1 uncultured Desulfovibrionaceae bacterium | reverse complement strand
CCCGGACCGAACTCACAGGCTTTCCTGCCAGGCGCCTTGTCATCCTGCCTTGCACCATGGAGAAGCCCCGGCACGACGACGTGCTCAAACTCCGACAAGGGAAAGTCTCGTCGTCAGCGCCCCTGAAGCGCTGCGCGGACCGGCCCCGTTCTGAAGCACCCGCTGAAAGTCAAAAGAAAAAGGCGGGTTTCCCCGCCTTGTTTCACAAGACATGATAAAGCGTCACATCTCTATGCCCATCCACGTCTTGGCCGCCCAGCCGATGAAGAAGGAAACGGCGGCCACGCCGAAGCTGATGGTCAGCATTTCCGTAAACTGCGGACGGAAGGGTTCGCGCCGCACCACGGAAACGAAGAAGGTAAACAGGCAGATGATGCAGGCAGCGTTGAACAGACAGCAGACCAGCGCCGCCCAGGGAGACGTGAACACCACATACGGCAGCAGCAGAAGCGCCACCGTTATCATGTAGGCGATGCCGGTATAGACGGCGGCCTTGAAGGGATGCTTCTCGTCAGGTTCGGCCTTCTTGGCCAGATACTCGGAAGCCGCCATGGAGAGCGTGGCCGACACGCCGGTGATGAAGCCCGCAAGGCCCACCGTATCGTTGCTGCCGAGAGCCAGCGTAAAGCCCGCCAGCGCGCCGGTCAGCTCCACCAGCGCGTCGTTGAGGCCGAGGACCATGCTGCCTATGTACTTCAGGCGCTCCTCATCCACCATTTCGGCCAGTTTGCGCTCATGACGCTCTTCCTCCTCCATGATGCCCTTCGCTTCCGGCACGTCCTCAATGAGCTCGGCATAGCGCTTTCCCGCGGTATCCTCGCCCGACTCCAGAAGGTTGATGACGAAGGTCAGGCCGAAAATCCAGCTCACCACGCAGTAGAACAGCACCTTGAAGCGCTTTGCCGCGGCAGGCTTTTTCGTATAGCGGCCCCATACCTCGCAGTGTCTGGCCTCGTCCGCGGCCATGCGGCGGAGCACTTCGCCGTTCTCGCCCCCTGCGCGCCGTGCAAGTAGGGTATAAATCTCACTGTCGGTCTTTTCATTGACCTGCATCTGTTCTATCAGTCGAAGCGTGCTTTCCCTCATGGTTCCCCCTTTAAAAGCGCAGAATGCGCCGTCTCTTCCGCTCGTGATACGCCAAGCGCCGTACACTGGCAACCTCGCCCGTTCCGTCTCCCGCATGCGCGCTTTCCGCAGGTTCTCTTCCTTCGGCGCACAACGCCGTCCGCGCGCCGCCTGCCGAAAAAGCGCTTGAGATAACGGAGCCCCCGCCGTATAACCACAGACGAACCCCAAACCCAAGGAGAACGGACATGGCTCTGGACCCCAAACAGCACGCGGACTGGGAAATCGCTCAGGACGCGGAATCCCGCATGAAAGACATTTACCGGATCGGCAGAGAGCTGGGCCTTGAGGACAAGGAACTGCTTCCCTACGGCCACGTCATGGGCAAGGTGGACTATCAGTCCGTACTCTCCCGTCTGGCCGACCGGCCCAACGGTAAGTACGTCGATGTGACGGCCATCACCCCGACTCCCTTCGGGGAAGGCAAGTCCACCACCACCATCGGTCTCGTGCAGGGACTGGCAAAACGCGGCCGCAAGGTTTCCGCGGCCATACGTCAGCCTTCCGGCGGCCCCACCATGGGCACCAAGGGCTCGGCGGCGGGCGGCGGCCTTTCCCAGTGCATCCCCCTCACGCAGTACTCCCTGGGCTTCACCGGCGACATCAACGCCGTGACCAACGCCCACAACCTGGCCATGGTGGCGCTCACCGCGCGCATGCAGCACGAACGCAACTACGACGACGAGAAACTGCTGCGCCTCTCCCATCAGGAACGCCTGAACATCGACCCCACCAACGTGCGCATGAACTGGGTCATCGACTTCTGCTGCCAGGCCCTGCGCAACGTGGTCATCGGCATGGGCGGCAAGTCCGACGGCTTCATGATGACCTCGCACTTCGATATTTCCGTCTCCTCCGAAGTCATGGCCATTCTTTCCGTGGCGCGCGACCTTAAAGACATGCGCGAAAGACTCGGCCGCATCATCGTGGCCTACGACCGCGCGGGCAAGCCCGTGACCACGGAAGACCTGCAGGTCGCCGGCGCCATGGCCGCCTGGATGATCGACGCCATCAAGCCCAACCTCATTCAGACCATCGAAGGTCAGCCCGTGTTCGTGCACGCCGGCCCCTTCGCCAACATCGCCCTCGGCCAGAGCTCCGTCATTGCCGACAGGCTCGGTCTCAAGCTTTCGGAATACCATGTCACGGAATCCGGCTTCGGCGCGGACATCGGCTATGAAAAGTTCTGGAACCTGAAGTGCCACTACAGCGGTCTCGCCCCCGACGCCGCCGTGCTGGTGGCCACTGTGCGCGCCCTGAAGAGCCACGGCGGCGCTCCCCTGCCCCGTCCCGGCCGCGCCCTGCCCGAAGAATACCGGCAGGAAAACGTGGGCTTCGTGGAAGCGGGCTGCTGCAACCTGCTGCATCACATCCGCACCATCAAGAAATCCGGCACCTCCCCCGTGGTGTGCATCAACGCCTTCGTCACCGACACGCCTGCGGAAATCGCCCGCATCCGTGAAATCTGCGAAGCGGAAGGCGCCCGCGTGGCCGTGTCCACGCACTGGGAACACGGCGGCGAAGGGGCTCTCGAGCTGGCCGACGCCGTCATGGACGCCTGCAACGAAAAGACCGACTTCCGTCCCCTCTACGACTGGAACACCCCCTTCAAGGAACGCATCGACAGGATTGCCCGTGAAGTGTACGGCGCCGACGGCGTGGACTACAGCGCCGAAGCCGAAAGTCGTCTTGCGGAAATGCAGGCCCGGCCCGATGCAGCGGAGCTCGGCGTATGCATGGTGAAGACCCAGTACTCCCTTTCCGACAACCCCGACCTCAAGGGCGAACCTTCCGGCTGGCGCCTCAACATCCGCGACGTGCTGCTTTACGGCGGCGCGGGACTCGTGGTGCCCGTGTCCGGCAAGATATCCCTCATGCCCGGCACCGGCTCCAATCCCGCCTTCCGCAGAGTGGATGTGGACACCGAAACCGGTCAGGTGCGCGGCATCTTCTGATGCATCCCCCAAAAACACGCTTCTTACGCAAGCACAGCATACGGGGCGGGAGGAACATCCTTCCGCCCCGACGAAAAAGGCCCGGACATGCCGGGCCTTTTTCGTCATTTTTTTCAGGGAAGCCTTTTCTCGTGCCCTCACACCGAAAAACCTGTCGGAAAAACACGTTCAGCTGAAGGAACACAAAAAACGCGGCGACCTCATGCCTGCCAGCCCTTCACGAAGAGCATGACGGTGGAGAAAGCCAGCATGCCCAGAAGAAGCCGACGGAAAATGACGGGATTGATGCGGCGGATGACGGGCAGGCTGGCAAGGACCCCTATGACTGTACAGGGCAGCGCCCATGCGGCGTTGTGCAGGATGGAAGGCGTGTAGAGTCCGCCTCGCCACTGAAGAAAGACGAGTACCAGCATGGAAAGCGCCGCCATGGTGTTCAGCACGGAAATGGTGGCTTCCTTGCTCCAGCCGCGCAGCACGGCGTACATGGCAAGCACAGGTCCGCCCATACCGGTGGACCCGAGCAGCACCCCGGCCAGGAGGGCTGCCGGGACAATGCTCCAGACAGGAACCATGAACGCTCTGTGCATACGTCCGGCCACGGCCTGCCAGATAAGGAAACACAGCAGTATCAGACCGGAACCGATGAGAATCGAACTCACGGACGCCATCTTCAGCGCGGCCATGCCGAGGGGAATGCCCGCCAGATTGGAAAAAAAGGCCAGCGCAAACTCCAGCTTCGGCAGTTTGCCGTGATACACGGCGGCGATGGTCACGGTAATGCCCGTTCCCACAAGACAGCTGAACACGATGGCCTCCTTCGTATCCATGACCAGCGTCATGAGCGGAACGGCGAAAAGGTTGCCGCCGAAGGAAGTGACGCCGTTCAGAAAGCCGGCCAGCAGCCAGACGACGTTGATGTACAGAGAAACAAGCATTTATCGGACTCCTCGAATCGTAGAATATTTCTTCTTACGGCATAACTCCGCCTTCTGTAAAGGCGAAGGATATCTGCGTGGAGCCTTTCTCCGTTTTCTGCCCGAACGTCTCGCGCCTTTCCTGCCCGCGACGGCGGCATGCTCCGGCCGGGGCAGAAACGCAGGATTCCGCCATGGAACCTCCCCGGACGCGTGCGCATGACCGCGCCCGAGACGCAGAAACATGCCGACCCTACGCGGCACGGCATACCCGACCCCGACCTTCCTGCGGAAAAAAACAGCCTTTTCTCCGGCCCGGGACGGCATACCCGGAAAACGTCAACGCCCCGTATGCCTTCCGCGGGTATTTCTCCGACGGGATGGAAGCGGAGTCTCTACTTTTTTGTTTTACAATTTTGTATTTTTATCATTATTCTTTCTTTTCGCCGCCGCAGGAAAGAGGATTCCGAAATCTGCGGATTGTACAGCTTTTCACAGATGGCGCATGTTATATATTTCTTCTTGCCATGTTTGATTTTTCAAT
>CASFUJ010000169.1 GCA_949297645.1 uncultured Desulfovibrionaceae bacterium | reverse complement strand
GCCGTGGACGTGAAAATCAGCGGAACCTATGATTTCTCCTTCAGCGGTTCCAGCGCGCTCAACGGCGCCTACTCCTTCATGGACGCCTCCGATTTCCGCCACAACACCGGCGGCGATGAGCTGAACGATCATCACTTCGACGTGTTCCAGCGGTTGCGTCTCGGTATGGACTTCATCATGTCCGAACAGCTCTCCGCGTTCTATCAGGCGCAGGTCGGCATCTTCACCTGGGGCGGCCCCTACAAGGGCGCGAGCAAAATGGAAAACGACGGCGGCGCTCTGGGCACCCGTGCCGCCAACATCACCACCCGCCTCGCCTATCTCGACTGGATGATTCCGCAGACCGACATCCATGTCCGCATGGGCCAGCAGGAATTTCTGCTGCCCAACTATGTGGCCGGCAGCCCCGTGATGGACGACCCCGCCACCGGCGTCTTCCTTTCCGCCCCCGTCACCGACACGTTCACGGCCAGCGGTTTCTGGATGCGCGCCGTGTCCGACCCGCTGAAGAACGCCGACGGTCAGTACGAGTATGACGACGCCAACGTGGACCTCTTCGGCCTCATCGGTGATTTCAAATACGACTACTTCCGCGTCACTCCCTGGGCCATGATAGGCCACGGCGGCAAGGACTTCAGCGATGTGTCCAACGCCGGTCCCACCTCTTCCGGCATACTGCCCTTCAACGGCATGAACCAGCTTTCCTGGAACAACGGCAATCTGGTCGTCACGCCCGACAATACCGATTCCACCATCTGGTTCGCCGGCCTCGGCGGCGAGTTCACCATGTTCGACCCGCTGCGCCTCGCCATGGACTTCTATTACAGCGGTACGGACAACGGCAACGCATCCACGGAACGCGAGGGCTGGTATCTGGCCGCTCTGGCCGAATACAAACTGCCCTGGTTCGTCCCCGCCGTGAAGGCCTGGTACGCTTCCGGTGACGACAGCAAGGTGACCAACGGCTCCGAACAGCCTCTGTTCCTCTCCGGCGGCTTCAAGCCCGGCGCGAGCACCTACTTCAAGGGCCGCTTCAACATCGCCAACACCATAGACAACGGCAGCGCGGGCGGCACCTGGGGTATCAGCGCCCAGCTCAACAAGATCCGCTTCATCGAAGACTTGTCCCACGACCTGCGCGTGACCTATTTCCAGGGCACCAACAGCAGCAACATGCCCTACGTCATCAACAACGTTTACGGCGGCTCCGTCACGCCCGCCAACTACCTCACCACCAAGGACCATGTGGTGGAAGTGGACTTCGACACGTCCTATCAGATTTACAAGAACTTCGTGTCCGTTCTGGAACTGAGCTATGCCTTCCAGAGCTTCAACGACGACGTGTGGAGAGCCGCCGCCGGTGAAAACGCCGACTTCTCCAACGCCTGGCGCGCCGCACTGAACTTCCGCTACAAGTTCTAGCCCGTACGGATACGGCCATCCTTCGCCACCGGCTTTCTTCTCTTCGTCATTCCGGAAGAAAACCGGTCCCCCTGGCGACAAGGATGCACGAAGGCCGGCTTCGCAAGAAGCCGGCCTTCCTTTTTTATGAAGATTCGTTCCCTCGTAAAGGAGCGCGTTCCGACAGATACCTCTCGGCAGAACCGCCCCGGCAGCATGACGCTCCGCCCGGTTCCGGCAGTTACGCCGCAGAGGTAAATGTGCAGCGCCTTCCGCGCGTTGCGGTTCTTCCCCGCGGCAGGCTATCGCTTCACCACTCCCGCGCCGACAAAAAGCGCGGCGCACAGACCGACCACCACGCCCATGGCCATCTGAAGCCCCACCACGGAGCCGAGCATGCCGATAAGCGGCGGAATGAAAAGCTGCCCGCTTGCGGCCAGCATGGAGAGAAAGGCCGTGACCGTGCCCGCGGGCATATCATCCCGCCGCCCCGCCGCACTGAACAGAATGGGCACGGTGACCGACAGACCCAGCCCCATGAAGGCATATCCGGCAAGGCAGAGCGCGGGCCACGGCGATACAAGAGCCAGCGTCATGCCCGCAAGCGCAAGACCGGAACACGCGCGCATGAGACTCGCATCGCCGAAATGCTCGCGCAGTCTGTCCCCGAAGAAACGCATAAGCACCATGGAGACGGAAAAGGCGGCGTAGGCCAGCGCGGCCGTCTGCTCAGAAGCGCCCTTCACTTCATGCAGAAGCAGTACGCCCCACTCGCCGACGGAGCCCTCGGAAGAATACGAGCACAGAAGAAGCAGGCCGAACACCAGCACCCACAAAGGCGGTCTGCGCAGACGCTCCCCCTTTTCCCGCACGCACGGCGCATCCCTCAGAAGCTGCGCGGCAAAAAGGGGCAGCAGACATAACAGCACCAGAGCCACCAGGGTAAAGTTCCAGAAAGGCGGCACTCCAAGCGCCGCCATGGCGGAGCCTGTGAGCGCGCCGAGAAGACCTCCGGAACTGTAGAGCGCATGCATGGAAGAAATGACGGGCCTGCGCATGACGGCCTCCACAAGAATGGAGCCAGCGTTGATGCCCACATCGTTCATCCCTATGGCAAAGCCCAGCAGCGCGAAGAGCAAAGCGGCGGAAAACGTGTCGCGGACCAGTCCGAGGCAGGGGAAAAGCAGTATCAGTCCCAGTGAAGCGATCGTAAGCGTCCGGCGGCAGCCGATGCGGGAAATCGTCCATCCCGCCAGCGGAAAGGAGCACAATCCTCCGAGTCCCATGCAAAGAAGCACCATGCCCACATCGGCGTCGCTCAGGGTCGCCTGCGCCTTGACGGCGGGCATGCGGGACATCACGCTTCCATAGGCAAGTCCCGTCACGGCAAAAAAGAAGGAACAGGCCCATCGCGGGCCCACAGTCAACAGTTTCATTGCATGCTCTGCCTCCGTACGGCGGTCCTTCCATACGCCGAAGTGCTCTTTTTACAGGGGAGCGTTCCGGCAGAAAGGCTTTCTATTCGGGAGCCTCCGACCTGTCAAGCACATCCTGTACTCCCCGGAAAAAACGGCGTATCCTGCCTTTCGGAGGAACGTATGGAAAACGCCTGTGCCTGGAGCCTGAACCACGAACTTCTGCGCCGCTATCACGACACGGAATGGGGCGTCCCCGTGCATGACGATACGCTGCTTTTCGAGCATCTCATGCTGGAAGTCATGCAGTGCGGTCTGAGCTGGCTGCTTATGCTGAAAAAAAGGGATATTTTCCGCCGCTGCCTCGCAGAGTTCGACCCGCAGCGTCTTGCCGCCTTCACGGAAAAGGACGTTGAAAACGCTCTTGCCGCGCCCGGTATGATACGTTCCCGCCGCAAGGTGGAAGCCGTGGCGCACAACGCGCGCGCCTTTCTTGCCGTGCAGAAGGAGTACGGCTCCTTTCACGCATGGCTGTGGGGCTTCACCGGGGGACGCATGCTGGTCTATAAAAGCCATGAGAACGCCGTTCCCGCAAGCAACACGCTGTCCGACACCGTGAGCGCCGCGCTGAAGGCGCGGGGTTTTCGCCATCTGGGCAGCGTCACCGTGTATTCCATGCTTCAGGCATGCGGTCTCATCAACGACCATGAACGCACCTGTCCGCGCTTTCATGAAGTCATGCAGGGCGTAAACGTCGCATGGCTTGACGAGTGACCCCGCGCCGCCGAAACAATGTCAAGGAGAACGGTATGAAACTTCTCTCCCTCGCCCTCGCCGCCTGTCTGCTTTTTCCCGCCCCGTCCCTCTTCGCCGCCGACATCCCCGTATCAACCTATACGGAAACCTCCTCCTTCATGAAAATCAACGTTTCCTGGCAGCGCGCGGGCATGAGCCGTCCGGACGATCTGTCCGACGCGCTGGTGAAAAAAAAGGTGGTTGAATTCCGAAAAACGGCCGAACAGGAATATCTCGAGATGATGCAGGCAGGCTCCTCCCGCTTTCCGCTGGAAATGCATCTGGAAGGAACGCTGTTCAGCAACGGCAGAACTCTCTGCATGCTGTGGGAGGACTATCGCTATCTCGGCGGCGCTCACGGCGGCCTCATGCTGAGCTCCCAGAACTACAGCCTGCCCGACGGCGCGCCCGTCGACTTCAATACGCTTTTCCGGAAGCCGGAAGAGGCCCTGCGCCTCGTCAGTGCGCTTTCGCGTGAAAAACTCCTTGCGCGCAGTCTGCCGGCGTTCATGGTGGAGCCCGGCACCGCGCCGGAGCGGAAGAACTTCCGCACCTTCCGTCTGGAAAAGGACGGCATCACCTTCTATTTCGAGCCCTATCAGGTCGCCTCCTGGGCGGACGGCGTCATCACCGTCACCCTTTCTCTTACGGAGATGGCGGAAGCGGCCCCGGACCTGCGCTACTGGCCCTAGCGCGCCTTGAGACGACGAAAAAGCCCCGTGGTACCACGGGGCTTTTTCGTCAGTCCGCCCTCGCGCGGTAAAGGCGTCTCTTCATGGCTTCGATGCGCCGCCACGAGCGCTCAAGCCTTTCCCGGCTCACCTCGCCGCTCCGCACCAGGGAAAGCACGGCCTGAAACACCCGCTCATGCAGCCTGTCGTCACGGTTCAGATAGTTGCCGAAAAGCAGGATGTCGTTTCCGGCGAGCAGCGCAAGGCGAACCCGCTCTTCCAGCGCATATTCC
>CASFUJ010000168.1 GCA_949297645.1 uncultured Desulfovibrionaceae bacterium | reverse complement strand
CGTGTTCGCGGCATTGTCGGCCGTGCCCGCGCAGGCCGAGGAAATCCGCTATTCCTTTCTGAGCAACACGCTCCGGCTGAAGGGTGTGGAGTACGAGCTGCCCGACAAGAGCATCATGCACAAGGGCACCATTGAAAGCGTGGAGGTCACGGGCTTCAACAGAAAATGCATGTTCGTCAAGCCCAACATGCCGCCCTATGACCCCGATGCGCTGCCCATCGTGGCGGAATCCATCACCGTCACGGGCATCACCGACAAGATTCATGTGGACAACACGCAGATGGAGCAGAAGATTGCCGACGTGCGGATTCAAGGCTGGTATCAGCGTCTCGGCATGCTTCTGGACCAGCGCAGCAGACATGCGGGCGAGGCCTCCTATTATGAGGAACTGTTCCGCGTCCGTCTGGACGGCCTGGAAGTCAACGGCCTGAGCAGCGTGGTGTCCGACCCGGACCTGAACGTTCCCGTGATGTTCGCGGCGGACAAAATCGCCCTTGCCTCAGGTATCACGCCGCCGCGCGGAGAGGCGAAGGTGTCGCCCGTGAGCCTGTATGTCTCCGGCGTCCGCTTCAACGGAGAGACGGTTTTCGGCTCCATGCAGCGCATGGACGTGAAGGACCTGCTTCTTCCCGGGCCGGAAGCCATGGCGGCGCTGGTCAGCATCACCCGCGACAGGGAAGCGGAGCCGGATGAAGATTCCGACACCGACGAAACCGTGTACATGACCGACGAGGAAAAGCTCGACGCGCTGGTGCAGCTTCTGCAGAAGAGCTACGAGCACCGTCTGCCCTATACGCTTTTCGGCGTGCAGGGCGGGAACATCGTTCTGAAGGGCATCATGCCAGAATCCTTCATGTTTTCCCTCAACGGACTTGCCTGTACCCAGTCCATGGTGGACAAGGATACGGTCAAATCCGGAACCGACCTGTCCGGGCTGCATGTGAAGCTGCCTTCGAAGGGAGACAAAACCTTCACCATCATCGACCGCTACGCGCCCGAGGGCCTGACCCTGAACATGAAGGCGGAAACGCTGAACGGCAGGAACGAAGTCTCCAGCACCGCCCGCTATGAGATCGCAGGACTGGGCGAACTGGAAGGCGAAGTGGCTTTTTCCGGCGACTTCGACGCTGTCAACGACCTTGTGTTCCATTCTTCCGAAGTCTCCCCCGTCGATATCCTGCAGAAGATACAGCTGAAGAAAATGCTGTTCCACTATAAGGACTCGGGCCTGCTGCCCATGATATTCGAGCTTGCGGCATGGTACGATTTCGAGAGACCCGAAGACTACCTGACCGTGGTGCTTGAGGCGGCTGAGACCCTGAAGCAGATGCCCGACAAACTGTTCCGGGATCTGGGCGCCATGATTGAGGAGCAGTTCACCGCTCCCGGTGAAGTACGGCTCTCCTTTACTCCCGAGAAGCCGTTAAGCATCATGGACCTTGCCAACATGCTCATCATACTCCCCGGGTCTGTGCCTCTTACCGTGGAGTCCACCCCCGGCACGAAGCCTCTGACGGAGTATCTGCCGCAAAAGAAGACGGCCGCGGAATCTGCGACGCCCGCCGAACCCGAGAAGGCTGTGGAGTCTGCAACGCCCGCCGCGTCCGGAACGGCCGTTGCGCCTGAAGAGGGGGCTGCGGCTGCGACGTCCGCGGAAGCGGAAAAGGCCGCGGAGGTTGCAACGCCCGCCGCGCCCGAGAAGGTTGAGCCGTAGAAAAACAGTCCCTTCCGTCGTTTTCCGGCGGAAGGGACTGATACGGTTTTGAAAAGCAGGGCAGGTCGTCCGTCGGGGCCTTTTCGCGCCGCTTGTGCCGGAGATTGGCGAAGGGCAGACGACGGAAGGCCGCAGGGGCTTTTCCGGCAGGGCCGCACAGGCGGCGGACAGGCCGGGCGGCCAGTCTTTTGTCGGGCGCGGACGGCGGACAGGTTCCGTCTTCGCCTCCGCGTCCTGTTTGAAAAGGGCGCCCGCGGGGACGCGCGCAGGCTTGTCAGCCGCGTAAGGAAAGAGGCGCGGGCGGTCCGGAGAAAGACGGATGCGGCGGCAGTCCTGACTTCTGCGGCAACGCGGCAGGCTCACGGTCAGGACCTGTGCGGGGCATGGCCCGGAGGCGCGGAGGAAAAGCCGTCTGACGGCGTGCCGGGAAAGCGCCGGGCTTTTTTGCCGGAGTGTTGCCTGTCCGGAAAAGGACAGACTTTTCGAGGGGCAGAGCGTCGAACGCAGAGGAAGGCGGCCTTCGGTGCGGAAGCGCCGATGTCGTGGGCCCCATCAACATGTTCCTTGTGAATTCCGGCTTTGTGCCCTGCGCGCTCCCCCGGGCACGAAGCCTTTGACGGATCATTTGCCGGAGGAAAGGAAGAATGAACAGGAAAGTTGTGGCTGGAGGACTGATCCTTCTGGTCGGTCTCGCCGGTTTTGCCGGTGTTCGTTTTCTTGAGAATCAGACAGAGACGGCCGTGCGCGATGCGCTTGAGGGCGCGTCGGCGAAGGCGACGGAAGTGCGTTACTCTTTGCTCGGCAACACGCTTTCCCTGAAAGGCGTGACATACGAGGTGACCGACGACGGCTGGACGCGCAGGGGGTCCGTCGAAAGCGTGGAAGTCACGGGATTCAACCGGGCCTGCCTGGCGACCGGCGCGGACGCGGCTGCCTATGATGCCGACAAGCTGCCCCTGGTGGCGGAATCCGTGGTCATCACCGGACTTTGCGACAGGAATGAGGGTGCCGGCATGCAGGTAGAGCAGAAATTCGCCTCGTTGCAGATGCGCGGCTGGTATCAGCGTCTCGGCGTTTTTCTGGAACAGTACAGACAGCATCTCGGCGAGGCTTCCTGGTATGAGGAAATGTTCCGCTACCGTCTGGACGCCATGGATGCGGACCATCTGACGCTTTCTCTGACCGAGAAGGATGTGCTCTCCATGGAGTTCAGCGTGGACGCCGTCATGCTGGCCGAGGGCGTACGCGCCCCGCGCGGCACTGAGAAGGTTGCTCCCATGAGCCTGATTTTCGAAGGCATTCATTTTACCGGTACGGATATGTCCGAGATTACCGTCTCCGGCGACACGAAGACCCTGACAGTCCGGGATCTGCTGCTGCCCGAGCCTGCCGCCATGGTCGAGCTTCTGGCCGCCAATCGGGCGATGATTGCCGCGGACATGGACACCGATGCCGGTATGGAGACGTTCGAGGGACAGTATATGAAGATGCTGGAGCTTCTTCAGAAGAGCTATGAGAAGAAGCTGCCCCTTTCCGGCTTCTCCATGAAGGAGATGAAGGTCAGCGCCGCCCCGATGAAGGCTGCCGCCCCTGTCCGGGAGCCTCTCGTCATGGTCGGCCTGAACAGCCTTGACTATACGCTGGCCCTGACGGACGCCGGTGAGAACAAGGTTGCGGTGGACCTTGACGGACTTTTGCTGGACATGGCGGAACTGCGCCGTGACGACATTCTGAAGCGCTACGCTCCGGAAGGTTTTGTCCTGAGTGCCGAAGGCGAGAGCGTGACGAGCGATGAAAAGTTTTCGGGCCATGCCCGGTATGAACTGAAGGGTCTTGCCGAGCTGTCTCTTGATCTGACGCTGGGCGGCGATATCAGCGGACTTGAGAGGCTGTATGTGGACCCCGATTCGGCCGACCCCTTTGCCCTCATGCAGAGAGTCATGTTTGAGAGCATGAATATGGAATATAAGGATTCCGGCCTGCTGCCCATGACGATTGAGCTTGCAGCCAGAGAACAGGGGCGGACTCCCGAGGCGATTTTGGACGTGCTGTTCCAGAACCTGAGCACTGTCGGTCTGTTCCAGAACAAGGCCTCGCAGCAGCTTGGTCCCATGCTCACCGAGCAGCTCATCATGCCCGGCGAATTCGGCATGTCCTTTGTTCCGGAAAAGCCCATAAGCCTTATGGAGTTTTTGTCCATGGTGCTGGAATTCTCGGAGGAGCTGCCTGTGGCCTTCAGCTCCGTACCGGGTGAAAAGCCGTTGAAGGACTATCTGCCGAAGAACTGAGCACGACGCAACCATGCGGCGGATTGATGTTTCTGCCGCCGCACAGCAAAAGGGCGACGGAGTCTCCGTTGCCCTTTTCTTGTGGGACGCTTCCTCCCGTCCGGGGGAGCGTCCCTCCGTTTAATCGGCCGGATGCGGGGCTCACTTTCGGCCTGTCCGATCGCGGAGAAAGGCTGCCCATGCATCGGAGCGCTCCCCGTTCTCTCTTGCTGTTGTCGGCATGCGTCTGCTGCATGCCTTTTTCCGCATGTCGCCGTCGGAGGCGTTTTCCCGTCTTCTTTGAAGGGCGCGCCTGTGCACCGGACGGCGTGACGGAGAAAGGGGACTTGCCTTTCGGAGCGCGTGTTTTTTTGCGGCACAGCACAGCGTCCGCAGGGGCGGCATGCCGCCTTCTGGAACGCCGCTCGGAAGTCCGCTTGCAGGCAAAGCGCGTCGTATGAAGAGTGTTTGCTGCGGTCTTTGTCCGGACTCTCGCGTCCCCGAAAACGTTTTGCCTGCGTGCGGGGCGTTCGGCATGGTTGTACGGTCTTGCGGGCGTGGAGCCGTCGGCGTCCGGGGCGGAAAGCGGCCAGCTTCTGCACCGGACGGCGTGACGGAGAAAGGGGACTTGCCTTTCGGAGCGCGTGTTTTTTGCG
>CASFUJ010000167.1 GCA_949297645.1 uncultured Desulfovibrionaceae bacterium | reverse complement strand
AGTTGCTGCCGTAATGCGCGAACCGGATACCTCCCGCCGTGATATATTCCACGCGATCCGCTTCGTCCGGCGACGTATGGATGACGAGCGCATAGCGCGCGATGCCGCCGTATGTATCGCTCCCGATCTCCATCGGAAGCGTGCTGTAATTGAAGATCTCGCGCAGCGCATAGCAGCCGTTGAACGCCCCGTATCCGATTTCCTGCAATGCTTCGTTTACGGTCACGCTCCGCAGACTGTTGCACCCGCTAAACGCATAATTTGCGACCTGCTCTGTCGCGGAGGGCAGTTCGATCTCTGTAAGCGACGTGCAGTAGGAGAACGCTTCGTTCGGGATCTCGGTCAGCCGAGCGGAAGCGCCGAATGTAACGCGCTCCAATGCGGAAGCGTTTGAAAAAACAGAATTTCCGAGCGCCGTGACCGCATCGGAGATCGCCACGGAAACAAGGCGGGAATCCATACTGAACAAATATTGCGGGATCGCGTACTCCGTGACCTGACCGTCCGCGTATTCGAACGAAGCGGGAAGCGTCAGCTCCGTCTCCTGCGGATAGCCGAATAAGTACCATGTTCCGTCCGCAAGGGCGAACGTATAGCCTTCCGCCGTGACTTTGGGGATCTCCTCCTCGCCGCTTTGGTAAACTTTCAGCGCGGATTGCGCCACCCTGCCATACGTCCAATTCCCCTTTACGATCGGAAGACCGCTCTCGTTGAATACCTCATACAGCCTGTTACAGCCGTTGAATGCATAATCTCCGATCGAACGCAGAGAGGCGGGCAGGCGGATGGAGGAGAGGCGATAGCAGCCGCTGAATGCATAATCCCCGATCGAAGTGACCTGCGCCGGCACTTCAAACTCTTCGAGCGACTGGCAGGAAGAGAACGCACTCCTGCCGATGGAAGTCACTTTGTCCGGCAATCCGACTTTCTCCAGGAAGTTGCAGCCGTCAAACGCATTGTCGGCAACGGCCGTAATATCGGTGACCGTGACCGTTTTCAGCGATTCCGGAACAAATCCGTAGTTATTCGGATACGTTGAACCGAAATTATAGCCGAGATAACTGTTCTGCGTGCGGCTCTGCCCCACAAACGGCACTGTGAGCGTTTCCAGTCCGCTGCATGAGGAAAACGCTCCAAGCCCGATGGACTGCACGCTCTCCGGAACGGTCAGCTCCGTCAGCGACGAGCAGTTATAAAATGCGCTCCCGCCGATCGTCTGAAGCCCCTCGGGAAGCACGATCTCTTCCAGAGAGGTAAGGCTGTAAAATGCGCTGCCGGCAAGCACTGTCGCATTTGTCAGCGTGACGGAGCGCAGCGACGAAGGAACGGCGAAAGTGTCTTCCGCATACATCCCGCCGAAATGATAGGCAAGGTAGTTGTTCGATGTGCGGCTGTCCCCGATGAAAGGCAGCGTCAGCGATTCCAGGGAAGTACAGTCGGTAAAGGCATTCCTTCCGATCGTCTGCACCTGGTCGGGTATCACCAGTCCGGTCAGCGCAGAACATCCGGAAAAGGCGCGGGATCCGATCGAGCGGACGCCTGCGGGAAGCACGATCTCCTGCAGATACGAACACCCGTAGAACGCATCGCTTGCGATCTGCTCGCCGCCGAGGATGGTGACGGAGACAAGCGAAGCGGGAACAGCGCTGCCCGATTGCAGGGTACCCCCGAACAGATAGCTCAGATATTCATTGGACGCAGCTCCGCCGCCCACGAAAGGGATCGCCAGCTCCGCCAGGGAGGAACAGCCCGAAAAAGCGCCCCGCCCGACCGCCGTAACGCTTTCCGGCAGCGTAAACGACGTCAGCGCCGTACAGCCCGTAAAGGCGTAGTCGCGCACCGTCGTCACCGAAGGCGACAGAGAGAGCGCGGCGAGCGACGAACAGCCGCGAAAGGCGTACGTTCCGATCTCGCGCACGGTGTCGGGCAGTACGAAATCGGAAAGCGCACTGCATCCGGAGAATGTGCGCGCGGGAAGCGTATAAAGAGCAGACGGAAGCTCCGCAGAGACAACGATAAAACGCCTCCCGGCTCCGCAAAGGCGTTGCAACCGCGCCCCGGGGAAAGGAAAAACACACTTCTGCAAGAACACTCTCTTCCGGAAAATCACCTAACCCGCATGAAACACTTGTTCTTTTACATTCCCCTCATTTTCCTGAAAAAAATGTCCTCCTCTATTTGACAATTTTTGAAAACTTATTAGTCTGGAAAAAATTGTCCTTCCCGGGGCGCGCCCTTGTCCTGCAAGGGAAAAGCGCCCTCCGGCGTGGCCCGGCCGTCTCGGCGGGGCCGGCCGGCCGCTTCCGGAGCAACGGTGCGCCGGAAGTTTCCGGGGCGGGATGTCCGCCGGTTTTTTCTCTCTCCTTGTACGGTACAGGGCCGGAAGCCGTGCGCTAACTTTTTTCCCCGCCTGCCATGGAACGGCTACTGCTCACCCTGACCATCATCTTCGTCAGTCTCCTTGCCGGATACGGTATCCGGCAATGGGTGAGTTCGGGCCGCGCTCCGCTTTCGGAAGAGGCGCTCGTGCGCCTTCGTCTCGTCATCCAGAAAGTCGCCATGTTCGGGCTCATTCCCGTGTCGGCCATGCTCTCGCTGTGGGGCCTGCCTTCGCCGGACGTGCGCCTTCTCTCCCTGCCCTTCCTCGGTCTTGCCGCCTGGGTGACGGGCGGCGCGCTGGCCCTTCTTCTTGCCGGACGCATGCGCCTTGCCCCCGCGCAGACGGGCAGCCTGTACTGCTGCGGCACCTTCACCAACATAGGCGCCGTAGGCACCCTCGTGGCCGTCATGTATTTCGGCGAGAAGGCCATCGCCATGGCCTCGCTCTACCGCCTGTGCGAGGAAATGTTCTTCTTCTCCGTGGCCCTGCCCGTGGCGCGCCGCTACGGCCGCAGCGGAAAAAAAGCCCCCGCGCGCCGCTTCCGGTTCGACCCCGTGCTCGCGGCCATCGTGCTGGCCCTTGCCCTCGGCCTTGTCCTGAACCTTGCTGGCGTGTCGCGTCCGGCCGTGTTCGGCGCCCTCTCCACCGCCGCCATGCTCACGGGCACGGTGTGCTTTCTGCTCTCCATCGGGATGGGCCTGCGCCTTTCGCGCATGACGGCCTATGTGCGGGAGTCCGCGGCGGTGTCGCTCATCAAATTTGTGCTCGTTCCCGTCGTCATCACCTCGCTGGCCATGCTGGCGGGGCTCGGAGGCGTGGATGACGGCGTACCGCTCAAGGTGGTCGCCATCCTTTCCGCCATGCCCGTGGCCATGAACGCGCTCATTCCCCCGTCCCTGTTCGATCTCGACCTGGACCTGGCCAATGCCTGCTGGGTGTTCACCACGCTGGAACTTGTCGTGGTGCTGCCCGTTCTCGTCCTTATTCTGCCGCTGTTGTAGGCGGCCAAACCCTGCTTTCGCCTCCATGCCCGGGCGGGAGCAGTCTTTCTTCATCCCGGGTGCAACGTGGCTTCGCGTCACCGAGAACATATCCGAGGAGGAACTTATGAAGCGACTTTTCCGTACCGCCCTCATGGCCGCCGCCTGTGTGGGAATCCTGTCCGCTCCGGCGCTCGCCGCCTACAAGCAGGAATACAAGCTGAGCGTGGTGCCCGCCGCCACCTCCGGCTGGGGTCTCTCCGCCACCTACTTTGCCGACCTCGTCAAGGAACGCACCAACGGCCGCATCAACATCAAGGTGTACCCCGGCGCTCAGCTCATGGCCGGCAAGCAGACCTCCGAACTGCTGCTCGTGCGCCGCGGCGCCATCGACTTCGCCCTCGCCTCCACCATCAACTGGTCGCCCCAGGTGCAGGAACTCAACCTCACCGCCCTGCCCTTCTTCGTGGCCAACAACCCCGACCGCTACAAGGCCATGGACGCCATTGAAGACGGCAAGTCCGGTCAGATGCTCGTCGACGCCGTGGAAAAGACCGGCGTGAAGTTCATAGGCTGGGGCGAAAACGGCTTCCGCGAACTCACCACCAGCAAGGGCCCCATCAACAAACCCGCGGACATGAAGGGCATGAAACTGCGCGTGTGCGGCACCCCCATCTTCGCCGACATCTTCACCGCGCTCGGCGCCAACCCCCAGGCCATCAACTGGTCCGAAGCCGTGACCGGCTTCCAGCAGGGCATCGTGGACGGTCAGGAAAACCCCACCAACGGCATCAACATTCCGCTGCTCATCTGGACCTGGCACAAGTACCACACCGACTGGCACTACATGATCGACCCGCTGCTTCTCACCTCCAACGAAAAGGTGTGGAAGTCCTTCTCCAAGGAAGACCAGGCCATCCTCATGGAATGCGCCGCTGAAATGGAAAAGTACAGCAAGGCCCTCTCCCGTCTCGGCTTCGACGACGGTTCCTCTCTTGAATACCTGAAGAGCATCAACAAGGTGCCCGCCGTGACCGATCCCTACAAGGTCATGGAAGAAAAGGGCATGACCGTCGTGAAGTTCAACGACCAGCAGATCGACGAATTCTACGCCGCCACCCAGAGCGTGCGCGACAAGTGGACCAAGGAAATCGGCGAAGAACTCGTGAAGGCCGCCGAGGCCGACATGAAGGCCGCCCAGTAAAACAGTTCGGACCGGGAGCGGCGCAAGCCAGGCCGCTCCCGGCCTTTTCAGCATCGGGGATTTATCATGTGGAGCTTT
>CASFUJ010000166.1 GCA_949297645.1 uncultured Desulfovibrionaceae bacterium | reverse complement strand
GGCAGGGCGGCGGCTCCGGCACGGCGGCGGAGAGCGTAGGCCATATCGGCACGGGCCCTCTCCTGCCGCTCCGCATACACGCCCGCGGTACGGGTGCTCGCCTCCATGCGGCGGCTCTGCACGGCCACCTCGTCCTTATCGCCGGACTCCCGGGCACGGGAAAGCGCGGTATAGGCGCGGGCAAATTCGTCGTTGGCGGCGGCCTCCTGCTGCGCGGCGCGGCGTATGGAAGAGGAGAGCGCGGGCAGATCCGCCTCCGCCGCAGCCGAAAGCGAGGCGGAAAGACGGTCGAAGAGTCCGGAATATACCTGCAACATGTCCGCCACCTGCCCATCGGACAGCGTTCTGCGACCTTCGCGGGCGGCAAGTTCCATTTCCTCCACAAGGCGCGGTCCGTACATGCGGAACAACGCTTCCAGCATGCCCGGCGTGAACACATAGTCCAGAATGACGGCGCGGCTCTTCATGGGGTCGCGCTCCACGCTGCGCAACGTCGAGGAATAGCTGTAGCGGAAATTCCCTCGAACGAGGGTGGCCGAAGTGCGGCCGGGCCGCCCTTCCCTGCGCGACGGCGTGTAGCTGGAAACCAGCCAGCGTCCCATGTCGCGCACGAACGCGCCGGTCACCACGGAATCCTGCCGCGCCTCTTCCGCCGCGGGCGGTCTGTCCTCCACGGGACCCGTCACCGTATCGCCGCCCGGCACGGCGGAACCGCCCTGCATGGCCTGCTCCACGCGGGCCAGCAGCGCCTCCCGCTCATCCTTCTGCTCCGGAGAAGGGCCGCTGTTCAACGGAAGGGTCACTTCCTGCGCGCTCTGCGCCTGCCGGATTCTGCCGCCGTGCTCTCTTTTGTCCGCGGCCTGCGGCGAGACGCTTCCGTCCGCCTTTTCCGAAGCGGAAGAAGCCTTTTCCGCCACGCTGCGCACGGCGCTTTTCACCGCTTCCACCGGGGACTCCCCTTCAGGCAGAAGAAGCCACGCGGCTCCTCCCAGACAGCTCAGAACAACGATACCTGCGGCCAGTTTCGGAAAAAAGCGGGAAGATGAAGCCATGGGAGGAACGCTCCGTCTTGCCGGAGCGCGGCCCCGGCGGCTGGATAAATTTACACTTCCCCCTTTTTAGCGTATTTACCTGCGTCTGTGAAGAGTAACGGCCCCTCCCGGGCGCCGCCCGTCCCGTCCCTTTGTCGTTTTCCGCGAGGTTCCCATGAAGTGCCGCCGCTGCCGCGCACGCGCCGTCGTTTCCCTGCCCAGTCACAACACCGCCTTCTGTCCCGACTGCTTTCTGGACTTCTTCTCCCGGCAGGTGGACAGGGGCATACGGGAACATCATCTCATGACGAAGAAGGACCGCGTCCTCGTGGCCCTTTCCGGCGGCAAGGACTCCCTCGCCCTCATGCTGGAACTCGGACGGCAGGGCTACGACGTTACCGGTCTGCACATCGACCTCGGCATACCCGAATCCTCTCCGGCCGCGCGCGGCGTGGTGGAAAGGTTCTGCCGGAAATACGATTTTCCCCTCATCATCCGCGAAATGGAGGCCGAAGGGCTGGCCATACCGAAAGTCAAGGCCGCGCTGCGCAGGCCCGTGTGCTCGGCCTGCGGCAAAATCAAACGCTACTTCTTCAATCAGACCGCGCGTGAGGGAGGCTTCAACGTACTCGCCACCGGCCACAACCTCGACGACGAGGTGGCCCGCCTCACAAGCAATACCCTGCGCTGGGACAGGGCGTATCTGAGCGACCAGGGCCCCCTGCTGGAAGACGCGGACGGGTTCACGAAAAAGGTCAAGCCGTTCTGGCGCGTCACGGAATTCGAAACCGCCAACTACGCCTTTCTCATGGGCATAGAAAACCACTACGCCCCCTGCCCCTACAGCGAAGGCGCGAGCTTCTCCACCCTGAAGGGCCTGTGGCTGGAACTCGAGGAAAAAATGCCCGGACGCAAGATGGATTTCTATCACGGCTTTCTGGAACGCGGAAAGCCCGCCTTCCGGCAGGAGGAACAGACGAAGGGCGAAACCCTCAGCCCCTGCGTGCGCTGCGGCTACCCCACATCCACGGAGCTGTGCGGCGTGTGCCGCATACGCGACGTGCTGAGTCAGACGGTCTGAAACGCTCTGTAACAAAACGAAACTTGTTTTTTTCAGCAATTGGCCTATTCTGACCATACTATCGGCAGGACACTTTTTTTTACTGTCAAGGAGTTCGTCCATGAAGTTCAGGTTCCTTGCCGCCACTCTGTTCTCGCTGGCGCTCTGCGGCTGCGCCTACGATCCGTACGGGCCGGATGTCTCCGGAAACGTGGCCTTCGGATCCTCCGGCATCTATGCAGGAAGCGTCAGCGTCGGTACGGGAGGATATTATTCGCCGGGGTACTTCGGCACCTCCCTTCTTTTCCCCGTACTGCCGCCTCCCGTCATCGTGCGTCCTCCGCACAGACCGCCGCCTCCCGCCCTTCTGCCCCCGCCCGGGCACAGACCGCCGCCTCCGGGCATACGTCCTCCGGGCGGACGACCGCCCGGCAGACCTCCCGTCGCCGCTCCCGGAAAACCGGGCGGCCCCAGACCGCCCATGATGCGCCCGACAGGCGGCGCCCCGCGTCCGCCCGCCATGGCGCCGGGAAAACCCGGCGCACCGCGACCTCCCATGGTCCGTCCGGCGGGAGGAGCCCCCAGACCTTCCGCGGCACGTCCGTCCGGAGGCGGGCCCAGACCTCCCATGATGCGTCCCGGCGGACCGCATAGATAATACACCGACAACAGAAGCTCTGCGACAGACGCCGCAGAGCTTCTTTTTTTTCGTCCGCTTCCGCGGAAAAGAGCCGTATGCCGTCAACGCCCGCCTCTCCGGACGACGGCTCCGGGCCGGTGCGGCGTTTTCCCCGAGCTCCGCGCGGGTTCCCTCCCCGCAGAAGCAGCGGCAGGAGGGAGAACAGGGGTCTCACGAAGCCTCCCCCGCAGGGCGGCGGAACAAAAGGAAAAGCGCGGCGTATTACGAAGCCCGCCCCGCAGGACGACGCACGTTTGCGCCGAAAAAAAACGGACGCGCCCCGGCAAAAGACGCGTCCGCAGAAAAAAACGTCCGCGCTCCCGAAAGCGCGAACGCTCTTCTACTTATGGAAGAAAAACTTCATGCACCAGCAGAACACCGGCACCATCAGAATCACCACATAAAGGCGCGTCATCTGAAAGGCCATGATTTTAGGCAGATGCTCCTCCGCATCCGCCAGACCGATAACGGCGTTGAGCCCTCCCGGAGACGTGGCGAGTATGGAACTCGTCACGTCGAGATCCGTCATGTGACGCACCACGAACGCCGCCCCCAGTCCTGCCAGCAGCAGAATGGCGGTGCTCAGCACCATGACCGGTATCTGCGACTTCATGGTGGAGAGCATGTCCAGAGAGAGCATGGCGCCCACGCAGGTGCCTATGGCAATCTGCGCCCCGTTGTAGAACAGGGACGGCATCTGAACGGTGGACAGACCGAGGAGCTTCACCGCCATGCTTCCCACCACGGCGCCGAGCATGCAGCCGCCGGGAATATTCAGATATTTGAAAAGACAACCCATGACCGTTCCACTGACGACAAGCAATAGTATCTGATGATTCATGGCGGACCTCGATATTCTCTATTCGGTCAGCATAGCGTGAAATCACGCCTTTTGTAAATCCTTCCCGCATGTTCCGCCCTCTTCCGGCCGTCCCGTCACAGGAGATTCGCATGCCGTTGCGGAACGCGGGCAAGAAGGGCGGCATGCGTTACAGTACGCTGTTGCTTTTCCTCTCCCTTTCTGAAGAAACGCCGGAAAGGTGGCTGAACCTGTTTTTCCCCTTCCATAAATCGACACGGACAACGGAAAACCCTCTCATACCGACATTCTCTTTTCATCGATACTGATGCAGAAAAACATCCGAAAACGCATATCTTTCTCTATGAACGCCGCCATGAGCAAAAAATCACATCTCTGTAAAGAAATGTTGCCTGCGTTTCATCACTTTTTCCGGAAAAACGGGATTTTCGTGTACCATACACACAAAAGCCCGGCTTTTTCTCAGCCCCTCTTGACAGAAAAAATACCTTTTCCTATGCTGAAGAAAAGTTTTCGAGTCGGTCCGGCTACAGTCATGGCGACCATGCCGTTCCGACCTGAGCTTCCGCTCACAGGGTGGTTTCCGGAAACGGGGCCGCCTCCCAAAATGCCTTTTCGGCATGGAAAGAAAACGCTGTGATGAACCGTGCATGGATACCCCGTATCCATGGTTCTGGTGTTTTCCGCTGTGAGCAACCCCAGAAGACGCGCCCATGCGCGGCACGGAGAATCCATGAAAAGATTTCCCTCTGTCTTTCGGGTTGCAGCGGCGACGGTTTCGGCGGAACGAGCGTCCGCCGCGGCCGTAAGTCTTTTGCACGCCCCCTGCGTGGCGGAAGCGGCATGCCCGTTTCCCTCACGCTCCGCCCCTCCCCCCGTACACGTTCCTTCCGCGGACAGCCCCGACCGCAGTTCGGCGCAGACATCCGTGCTCTGCCCTGCGTCCGCAGGGGAAAACCGTCTGACCTTTTCCCCTGCGGCCGGGCTTCTCTGCAAGGCAGCCCGGCTCTGACGGACAGTCTGTCATCCCGTGGAACGGAATACCGTCGTGCTCCGATACGCGGCGGTCTTTCGACGGCGACCGAG
>CASFUJ010000165.1 GCA_949297645.1 uncultured Desulfovibrionaceae bacterium | reverse complement strand
CTGCAGGGAGGACGCAGCCCTCTCCGCTCCACCTCCCCCTTATGAAACGTTTTCGGAAGGAGGATGGGGGTGCGGGGGAAGGAGTCCTTTTTCAAAAGGGTTTCCTCCTTCCCCCGCGTTCCCTCTCTTCTTTCCTACCGTCCGGACTGGTCGGTGAGAGTGAGTTTCTTTTTGGTGGCGGAGATGGTTTCGGTCTGGACCTTGCTGCGGTCGGAGTAGTGGGTATGGAGCAGGTCGTGGGCCTTATGGGAATTGGGTTCGCCGAGGAAGTCCTCGTAGAGTCTGATGACCTGCGGGTTGTTGTGGGACTGGCGGCGCGGCATGTTGCGGTCGATGGCGAAGAGGCCGTCGCGGCGTTCATGGGCGTGGGGGTGGTAGCTCTTTTTCACGCGGCAGGTGCCGCCGCCGTCCACGCAGCCGCCGGGGCAGGCCATGACTTCGATGAAGGTGTAGGGCGAGTTGCCGGCCACGGCCTGTTCGGCAAGCTTTCTTGCGTTGGCAAGGCCGTGCACCACGGCCACCTTGATGGTGCCGTTGCCTTCGCCGAGGTTCACTTCGGCCTCGCGCAGGCCTTCCACGCCGCGCACGGGAGTCACGTCCACGCCGGGCAGTTCCTTATGGTTGAGCACGGCATAGACGGTACGCACGGCGGCTTCCATGACGCCGCCGGTGGCGCCGAAGATGACGGCCGCTCCGGTGGAATCGCTCATGTAGGGATTGTCGAAGGGCTCGGGTTCCATGGCGGCGAGGTCGATGCCGCAGCGGCGGAAGAGGCGGGAAAGTTCGCGCACGGTGAGCACCACGTCGGTGTCGGGGGCGCCGTGGACATGCAGTTGGGGCCGGGCGGCCTCATCCTTCTTGGCCGTGCAGGGCATGATGGAAACGGTGCGTATGTTCCTCGGCGTGAGACCGGACTTTTCCGCCAGATAGGTCTTGATGAGCGAGCCCGACACGGCCTGCGGGGAGCGGGTGGTGGACAGGTAGGGCAGTACGTCCGGGCAGTGCTTTTCGGCGTAGTTTATCCAGCCGGGGCAGCAGGAGGTGAAGGTGGGGAGCTTGCCGCCGTTCTTCATGCGGTCGAGAAGTTCCGCGCCTTCCTCCATGATGACCACGTCGGCGGCGAAATCGGTGTCCACGATGATGTCCGCGCCGAGTCTGCGCAGGGCGGCCACGATTCTTCCTTCCACGTTTTCGCCGGGAGTCATGCCGAAGGCTTCGCCCATCACCACGCGCACGGAGGGAGCGAAGGCGAACACCGTGGTCAGTTCGGGATTGGCGAGATAGTCGAGCACCTCGTCGTTCTCGTCACGCTCGGAAAGCGCGCCCGTGGGGCAGACCAGCGTGCACTGGCCGCACTGGATGCAGGCCGAGGTGTTCTGGCTGGGGGCCATGCCCACCCCGATGTGCGTGCCGGAACCCGTGCCGTCCACGGTGAGGGCGGCCACGCCCTGCACCTTGCGGCACACTTCCACGCAGCGCAGGCAGCGCACGCACTTGGTCATGTCGCGCACCATGCCGTGCATGGTGTCGTCCAGGGGACGTTCGCGGCCCGCGCCGGTGACGAAGCGGTTGGAGGAAAGGCCCACATATTCGGCAAGGTCCTGAAGCTCGCAGTCGCCGTGACGGGCGCAGGCGGCGCAGTCCTGGTCGTGGTCGGCAAAAATGAGCTCCACCTGCAGGCGCTGCATGTCGCGCACGCGGGCGGAACGGGTGTTCACGCGCATGCCCTCTTCCATGGGCGTGTTGCAGGTGGTGACCACGTCCGTGCGGCCGTACCTGTCCGTCACTTCCGCAAGGCACACGCGGCAGGTGCCGGGCTTGTGGTCGAGGGGCTGGTAATGGCAGAGCGTGGGAATGAAGATGCCGTTGCGCCGGGCCACCTGAAGGATGGTTTCCCCGGGCTCGAAGGTATAGTCACGTCCGTTGATGGATGCATTCATGGCGGGTTCTCTCATAAACGGTTAGGCTTTGAAACCGGGGATGGGGGCGCGGGTGACGATGGACATGATGCGGTAGCAGCGCATGCAGCGCTTCGCTTCCTGCCACGCCTCCTCCTGACTCATGCCCAGTTCCACTTCCCTAAAGTTGTGGGCGCGCTCGGCGGGGGAGAGCTCGTTCATCTTCACGCGGGGCTTCTTCTCCTCGCCGCATACGGTATCGTCGCCGAAAAGATTCGCCTGACGGATGAGCTGGCTCATGCGTTCACGCGCAAGGAAGGGCGGTTTGCCGTATTCCAGATAGCTCGCGATGGCCTGCGCGCCGATGGCGCCCTGCGCCATGCCGTGGATGAGCACGCTCGGGCCCTTGGTACGGGGGCCGGTGGTGCCGTCGCCGCCCGCGAACACGCCGGGCCGCGAGGTGGCCTGATATTCGTCCACCACGATGCAGTGCTTGCGGTCGAGGGCGATGCCGTCCTCTTCCGTGAGCATGGCGGGGTCGCTCTTCTGGCCGATGGCCGCGATGACGTAGTCGCAGGGAATGACGAATTCCGAGCCGGGGATGGGCTTGACGCCGCGTCGTCCGCTCTCGTCGGGTTCGGTCTGCTGCATCTTCACGCAGCGCAGGCCCGTGATTTTTCCGTTCTCCACCACAAGGGCGTCCTGTCCGGTGAGGAAGTGGAATTCCACGCCCTCGCGTCCGGCCTCCACGATTTCCTCGCGGTCGGCAGGGGCGTCGGATTCGGTACGGCGATAGACGAGATGCACCTTGCCCTTGGTCATGCGCACGGCGGAGCGGCAGCAGTCCATGGCCACGTTGCCGCCGCCGACCACCACCACGTCGCCCTCAAGCGCGGGCGCGGAGCCCGCTTCCAGCGCGTCGTGCACCTTTTCCAGAAATTCTATGCCGTTCTCGTATTCGGGCAGGGAGGTGTCCTCGCCTTCCATGCCGAGATAGCCGCCCAGCGGGCAGCCCGTGGCGATGAACACGGCCCGGTAGCCGCGGCGGAACAAGTCGTCGATGTGGAAGTCGCGGCCGAGCTTCTGGTTGAAGAAGAACATGCCGCCCATGGCCTTGACCAGCTCGTTCTCCTGTTTGAGCACGTTCTTGGGCAGGCGGTAGAAGGGAATACCGTAGCGCACCATGCCGCCGGCCTTGTCGTGGGCCTCGTAGATGTCCACGGGATAGCCGGTTTCCAGAAGCTGGTAGGCGCACGTCACGCCCACGGGACCTGCGCCGATGACGGCCACGCGCTTGTTCTTGGTGGTGGGGCAGGGTTCGGGCTTCAGGATGCCGGGCACGATGGTCTCGTCCGCGGCGAAGCGCTTCAGGTTCTTGATGTCCACGGGCGCGTCCACCTGGGCGCGGCGGCAGGCCTTTTCACAGTAGCGCACGCATACGCGGCCGCAGCTTCCGGCGAGGGGATAGTGGTTGAGCACCACGCCCGCGGCAAGGTCGTTGTGGCCGTCCTGCAGATAGTCGATGTAGCGCGGCACGTTGACGCGACTCGGGCAGGCCTCGATGCAGGGGCTCGTGGTCACGGAATAGAAGCCCGCGTCGCCGTGGAAGGGGAAGGGCCGCAGTTCGTCGGGAAAATAGGTGAGCGCGCCGAGAAGGGGCGCGGTGCCCGTGCGGCCCACGCCGCACAGGGAGGTTTCGTGCATGAGCATGGTGATGTTCCGCACTTCCTCCCAGTTCACCAGCTCGCCGTGGCAGGCCTTTTCCAGCTCGCGCGCAAGGATGGGCGAGCCTGCGCGACAGGGCGAGCACTTGCCGCAGGATTCGGCGGCAAGGCGCTGATGATGCTTCCACAGGGCCCAGACCAGGCTTGCGGTACGGGAAAACACGAGAAAGCCCCGGTTGCTGAGAAATACTTCCGTGGGGTTTCCTTCGTTGAACTGCTCGAAAAGTTCCAGCGGCACATCCTGCGGGAATATGGGGGCCGCGGAGCCGCGGTTGTCGTACACGACATTGTCCCAGACTCCGTAAATCAGCTGCGGCATAGGGCAGAGCCTCCTTGATGGTACGGTATGGCACGGGCCGCTTCTCTTGCTTTTCCGCCACAGGGCCCGTATCCGGCGGAAAACTGCGTATTCGGTTGTATGTAGGAGAAAAAGCGACGTTCGTAAAGGGGCGGGACTCTCGCGCAGGGGCGCGTTTTCTCCTGCCGGGCAAAGCCGTCCGCCGGAAAAAGGCGACCGGAGAGCGGGGCGCAACGCGTCCTTTTTGCCCGGGCCGCAGGGAGCGCAGAGGCGGCGACAGGACGGTTCTGCGGGCGTCATGAGCGTTTTATCTTTGAAAAAGGTAAAACACGAGGCGGCGACGCGGCGCCGCCCGGCCGGAAGTGAGCGGAAAAACCGCGTTTTTTCCGCGAAACGACAGGCCGTATGGTTTGAAAGGCAAAGCATTTCAAACGGAAAATGCTCATGGAGCCGGGGCGTGAAAAAAGGCCCCCGCCGGAGCGAAGCGGGGACCTTTCAAAACGGAAAGGGGCGGGGTGCGGCCGCGTCTTTCCGGACCAGGGTTTACTTTGCCGGGTAGAAGCCCGAGGGGCTTTCCCCGAGGTTTATCATGATGTTCTTCATCTGCGTGTAGTGTTCAAGCATGACCTTGTGGGTCTCGCGGCCTATGCCGGAGGCTTTGCAGCCGCCGAAGGGAGCGCCTTCGGGAATGGCGTTGTAGCAGTTCACCCACATGCGTCCGGTCTCCACGCCGCGCGCCACGCGCAGCGCGCGGTTGA
>CASFUJ010000164.1 GCA_949297645.1 uncultured Desulfovibrionaceae bacterium | reverse complement strand
CCTCGCTCATCGCCTCCGCCATGAGTATTGTCAGGGCGGAAAAATAAACTGTAACACGAAAAAGGGGCCTCCCCGGCCCCTCTTCCCGACTTTGCCGGGCCCTTTCTCCGGCTCCGTGCGTATCCGCATTTTCCCGCACGTTGCCCGCACACGCGCTCCTGTCCTTCCCCCTTGTCTTTTTGCTCCAGTCTGTCCCCATTCGCTCCCGGCCTCTTATCCTCTCACGCCGTCTCCCCCCCAGTTGACATCGACCTCCGGTATGTTCTTCCACAACTTTCCGCCTGTACTTTCCCAAAGCAGGCTGCATAGCTCTTCCTGCAGACGGCCACCTGGCTTTTTTTCTCAAAATTTCTCGATAGAAAGGGGCATTTGCTTCCTCATGAAAGGCATGCCCGGCCCTGCCGCCCGCATGCGCCTTCACCGATGCTCCTGCGTGGACGGATCTTGCTGGCCCATGTCTTCCGCGACCGAAAAACGTGGTCCGATCGACGTGCTCTTCGGCATGCCCGGCCTCAGCCTCAGTCCAGCTCAATAGCACGCGGTCTTGCTTCCTCAACTTTCTTCGAGGTCATGACGCTTTCCCCGCCCTGTACCATGCCTGTCGTGTCCGTCGGTATTCCCGCACTTCAGACACATGTGCAGCAGATGGTCCGCAAGAACTTCTGCCCATGATTCTCGTCTTCGGTCCCGCGTTCATGTTCCGCGTCCCGGTTGCAAAAACGATCCCCCGGCCAAGAAACGTTATATGTGATTCGTGCTTCTGCCGTATGCAACCGTCAGACAGACGCTTTCTCTCCAGAATGTGTCTGCAAACTGCTTACCTGAGCCGGGCAGGTGAAGACGGCCAGATGAACTGCAACTGCAAGCATTTTCCTGAAAATTATCCTATTTATTGCAGTGTTACGATATTCTTTAATCTTATTGAAAAATGTTCAAATAAGGCACTCCCCTTGAAGATGTGCCCGTCGATGGCACGGGAATGACGACTCGTCCTTCCGGTAGGAATAACAGCCTCACCTTCCTGATTATGAAGCGCATTGATACGGTTGCTGCTGCCATCCCCATATGCCAGTACCATTATGTTGCGATACAATTTCAGAAAAGCATCGGCTTGAGGATAGCAGGATTTCTGACCTGCCATGATGGTAATGCCATCACATCACCGTAAACCTCTACGGCACAGCAGGTATTTCAAAGGTAAAGTCACCATGACTCCGTCCGATTGCCTGATTCGTCCCAAAGGTATGCCGGACTACGGGGGCATGTTTATAATCATAAACGTATATCTCTTCAATCATGATATATTCCATACATACCTGTAATGCAAGAAACTCAGAAGCATCTGTTGGATTTCCTTTTTTCTACCGATGCCTGAAGTAAAAATGTACATTTTTTCACAATCTACACTTCTCCGACGAGGCCCGCCATAGTGTGCGGTTCGAAGTATCCAATGTATTTCATTGAGAAAATTTAAACCGCTTTTCTTCAAAAAAAACTTTCTGCTGTCAATATGGGCTCAAGCCTGATCCGAAAGCCTTCAAAGATGTCACAGCAGTACATTTCCCCGGCGTAATACTATGAAAAACTTAGTTAAAGTTTATTTTTCTCCATTAAGCACGAGGGCATACAGACACGTTCTGAACTATTTGACTGCCAAATGTGTGAAAAATGCTGGACGTGTCCGATGTTTTTAGATACCTCTTAGTTAGGTATAAGGATACCATATCGTTAAACCGCGCTAATCCAGAAGGTGCAGATGGAGACAGCCCATGCTTGAACAATGTTCTCTTTCATTTGAGGCGACCCCATCAGGAAAAAGGCAGATGGCACGGGGGCCCTTGGTCTGCGTACTGGTCTGTCTGTTGGCTTTGCTGCTCTGTCTTGGGGCATGCTCTGACGAATCTGACGACAAGCCGGCTTCCGCTGCAGAAGATACGGTCACAGGTACCAAGGTATCTGCTGCGTATTCAAAGGTGACAGGGGCAGCAGACAGTCCCGTTGCACTGAGTGCCCAGCCGGCTGGCAGCAAACATGCACAGTCTGACGGTAGTTCGTCCGTACGGAATGCAGCGAAGTCGGCGCAGTCATCCGGCGCTCCCGCGGAATGGACCGTCATGGTCTATATGTGTGGGGACAACAACCTTGAATATCCGGCCATGCTGGACCTGTTCGAAATGGAGCAGGCCCTGCCGGAGGGCACGGAAGTCATTGTGCTGGTTGACCGGCACGCCGGCTACACGAACATACTGGGCAACTGGAAAGATGCGCGCCTGTACCGCGTGCGCAAGGCCCCGCCTGTCGATCTGCTCCGCGCCAACATCGGTTATCCTGACGCACAGCTGCCCACGCAGCTCTCTTCCGAGCTTCTGGAGCAATGGGACGAGGTGGATATGAGCGATCCCGCCGTACTGACGCGCTTCATCCAGACTGCGGCCAAGCGTTTTCCTGCAAAACGCTATGCGCTCATACCCTGGAATCACGGCGGCGGATGGACGGGCCTGCTGCAGGATGAAGACGGCGGCAACGGCGCCCCCGGCAAAGGACTCATGAGCGTGGAGCAGTTTGCCGAGGCTGTACGCCAGGGGGCCAAAGCACTGCCGCGCGGACGGTTTGACATTCTCAAGTACGAACTGTGCCTCATGGCGCAGCTCGACGTGCTGGCCAACAGTGCCGGGCTGGCTGATTATGTGGTGGCCTGCGCTCCTGTGGAACCGGGGCAGGGCTCGGACTATCTGACCGTGTTGCCCCAATTCCGCGCCGATGTAAGTACCAGGGATCTGGTGCTGCATACGGTGAAGACCAATACGGACTATTTTACCAAGCTCGGCATCGCCGCCTCCTTCTCCGGTTTTGACATGGCGAATCTGGAGTCTGTCCTTGCGGCGCACCGCAAGCTGATGCAGGCTCTGACAGGTCTGGCCCCGAACCGTTTCCGCGAACTGACCCGAGCCACGCGTTATACCGTGCGCCACGAAAGCACGGAAGACCTGAAGCGCGGTCCCGGTTCCTTCTCCAGCCTGGAGCTGTACGACTGGCTGGCACGCCTGGAAGCCGAGCTTCCCGATGCGCCTGTCGAGGAAATCCGGCAACTGCGCGACGCGCTCACCCCCTTCCTGATTGCTACGGCCAACACGCCGAACATGACCAAATGCGGCGGCATCACCACCTATCTGCCTTTGCGCCGCGAGGATACCCATCCAAAGTTTGCGGCCTCACCCTTTGCCGAGGCTTCGGGCAAGCTCGACTATCTGAAAACCCTGTTCAAAGCTCAGGAAACTCTCGGCAGTTCAAAGCCGTCCGTGCGCAACATCGTTATGGGCAGACCTGAAGTGCGTGAAGGCCGCGACGGCAGCCTTCCCGAAGATTTCAACATCCTTCCCCTGCCGAGCATCCGCCCCTTTGCCCACAGCGTGGTACGGTTTGAGGTCGTAGGCTCCGACATTCTCTGGACGACCATGACGCAGTATCAGCGGAGGGGCAACGAGGCCGTGCTGCACTTTACCGATCTGGTCGTGGATCAGAACGCCGTCAAGCAGCGCAGGGACAAGGCCGGTTCGCTTCTGGAAGCGCTTTCTCCCGTCTATAACGACGGCACCACCATGCTCATGCGCGAGATCACGGGTCAGCGCTTCAAGGTGAGCAACGGTTCGGAGCTGGCCGACATCACTGTGGACAACACGGATATTTCCTCCTCCATGAACAAGGCCACGGCCACAGGTCTTTATACCGACCCCACCCTCGGCGGCAGAGAACTGTTTGTCCAGCTGGTCTTCAATACGGAATTCCGCCTGGTGGAATCCATGACGGCCATCGAACGAGACCCTCAGGGTCGCATCAGTGCAAGAGCCATTCAGCCACGGTCCGACGGTTTTTTCCGCCCCGGCCAGATTATCATGAACAAGCAGGGAACCCGGACAGATTTCGGTCAGCCCATGGCCTGGAAGCAGGGCCTTATGCTGACGCTCGGGCTGGTTGAGGAAGGCACAGAGATCGGCAACCTTATTCAGGTCGAAACCGTGGGCGGGCAGAAGGCGTCGGCATGGAGCGACATCCTTCCGGTTTATCATGACCCGGCCCAAAAAGCGCTGCTGGACAACACGCGTACATGGGGCATGCAGGGGCTTGCGGGCCGTTATGCCATGATTCAGTACGCTACCACAAAGGACGGCGTCGAGATCCTGCCCACCTTCCACACGCTGCGTCTTTCCATCCAGGATACCCCGAGCTGGGAGCTGGAAGGCAAAGGCTCCGGGCCGTTCACATGGACTTCCTTCGCCACGCCGATGCTGACTCTGTACGAGAGCCCCCAGCAGGAATGGCTGCCTTCCAAGGTCATCGCCTCCTGGTACACATTCCTTGACGGTAATGGACCGACAAGAAACTGGTATTTCATCAGTATCGGGGATGGGACCCGGTGGGGACTGTACCCGATGGAATACTATCAGAACGGCCTCGAAGGCACCTGGGTCAGTGATACGGAACGCTGGGTCTTCAAGGGCAACACGGTGACCCTGACCCGCGACGGACAGACCGGCTCCGGCACTATTCAGGTGGACGGCAACCGCTTCAGCGCAACCGGCATGCCCTTCAAGGAATATGCGTACCATGTGGACCGCGCGCGCGGGAAACTGGTGCTCATGTCCAGGGAAGGCGTGGCCTCCATGCTGACCCGGGAAGGT
>CASFUJ010000163.1 GCA_949297645.1 uncultured Desulfovibrionaceae bacterium | reverse complement strand
AAACAGCGCCGCGGCCGCCTGAATGTCCTCAGGATAGATTTTCGGCTCACGCGCGTTCAGCACATACATGATGTCGCAGTCTTCCTTGTCGATGGGAATCTCGAGACCGGGATACTGCTCCTGCCCCTCTTCCTCCATCCACTGGCAGGTATCCACCCAGTCTTCGGTGGTCACGTCCATCTGCGCGCCGTACACGCGATGCATGCCGGCGCCGATCTTCATTTCCCATGGACAGAATCCCTGGGAATAGAGCACACCGCGCAGGTAACTCATCATCACACCGACGTCTATGCCGTGCGGGCAGTAGTTGCCGCAGCGGTTGCAGCATGTGCACTGCGACCACGCCACGTCCATGCAGTGAATCATGAACTCCGTGGTGACCTGACCGTTGCGGCGCAGCATCTCGCCGAGCGTCGATTGAATCTTGTACGAGGGAATCTGCTTCGGGTCACGGTTGTTGGCCAGATACAGGTAGCAGGAGTCCGCGCACAGAGAACAGTGGGCACAAATTTCAAGCCACGTTCTCGTTCTGGATTTACAGGTTTCCTTCAAGGTGCGCTGAAGCGCCCTGATGTCCACGGGCAGCTTCTTCATCTCCTCATAATACTGCTTGCCGCCCTTGTCGGCCAGGAGTCTTTTCAGCTCCTCTTCCGTTTCAATGGGCTTCCTGTTGCAAAGAATACCTTCAGGCATATCATGCTCCATCCGTAAAAGACGGGAATATCGTTTTCACAAAGGCCCGGCAGAACATACGCCGCCCAGCCGGGACCGATTACCACGGGAAGGCCGGGCCGCGGGTAGCGCCGCCTCTCTTCACGGCGAAGTCGATGCCGAGCTGCGCACGGGAGGCGAAGAACAGCGCCATGTGGGAAAGCTTGGTAAACGGGGCGAGAATGAGTATCAGTTCCCCGGAAAGCATGTGCAGGCCGAGCATGAAGTCATACGGTCCGAGCTGGAACCGCGACAGCAGTCCGGAAGCCAGAGTCACAAGGCAGAGGCCGAGGATGGCCAGATCCTTCCAGTCGGTGAAAAAACGTACCTGCGGAAGCGTAATGCGGCGCAGCAGAAGAAGAATGCCGCCGACGAATCCGCAAACAGCGAAGAGATCACCTACGCCCACCGGCAGGGAAGGAAAGGAAAATCCCAGAGCCTCCTTCATGAACACCATATGCCCGGCAAGAAACAGCGGACACAGGACGACGCCGATATGGAAAAGGAAGAACGCAATAGTCGTGAAGCCCTGCTTGCGCCAGCCGTGTGTACCGAAGGGAACCAGCCATTTGAAAATGGACCAGGCCGCACCGATGACGCCATCCTTTCCTGCATGGGCATAGGCCACGCGCTCGAGCTTCCAGTCAAGACCGCGAACATACATCACAAGGCGATACAAGAGGCCTGCAACGAACACCAGAAGGGAAATTTTGAAAAAAATCCCGGAAAGCAAATCTATCATCAAACTCTCCTTGACGGCTGTCTGCCGGAATCTGCGCCGTCCGGCAGGCAGGAAACACATCAGAACTTCAGTTCCTTCCAGTTATCGGGCCGCCCGGTACGCTTGTCTCTCGCCGTAAGGAAGCGGTAGAAGCAGAGAATCAGCACAAGGGAAGCTCCCATGAGAAGATACGTCTGACTTTTCGTATAGACCATAAACTCATACAGGGTATGAAATTCCATCTCTGACTCCACTGACATGGATTAATGGTGATTTTTGAACTCGGGCAGCTCGTGGAGCATCGGCATCTTGCACGCTATGAAGCGATAGGCCGTCACGATGCAGGTAACGATGAAGACGGAAAGCATGACTTCGAGGAAACTCGGGAAGTAACGCTCCGCAGAGGGAAGCTGCCAGTTGAAGGCTATCATGGAGATGTTGAAGCGGTTCATGATGATACCCGCCACGGTGAGAGCCGCGGCCCAGCGCATGTACGTCGTATTCCGCTCGCGTGCGCCCATGGCATAGAGCATGCAGGGAACCGCCACGAAGCCTGTCATTTCCACGGCAAACCACAGGCCGTAGCCGGTAAACAGCCAGTGCCAGTCGTTGTCCATGCCCACATCCATCATCTTCATGAGGAAGTATCCGGCAAGGATGACGGAGCAGGCCCTCCCGAGACCGAGCACCACGCCGTCCGATTCGGCAAGATGCGTTTCATCCATCTTATGATGCAGGCCCTTGTGCGCCAGCGTGCCTTCAAAGATGACCATGGAAAGACCGGCCGCCATGGAGGACACGAAGAAGAATACCGGCAGGAAGGCGGAATACCACAGCGGATGAAGCTTGCTCGGCACAATGAGAAACAGGGAGCCGAGAGAGGACTGATGCATGGTGGAAAGGATGACGCCGAGCACGGTCAGCGGAATGGTGGCCGCCAGCACAGCCCCGCGGATGCGGCGCAGGCAGGGACGGATTCTGTTCAGCACACCGTATATTTTGGGATGCACGCCGTCGCCTCTGATGGCGATGAGCCATTCCATGGCCACAGGAGACCATTCGACAAAGAGCACGCAGAGATAGATGCAGACGCACAGGCCCACTTCAAAGAGAATGGAGGTTGTACCGAAAGATACGGTGAGCGGGTACGGCAGACGCCACGGCTGACCGACGTCGTACATCAGGGCGACGACCACGAACAGGTAGCCGAGGAAGGCCGTGGTGATGGCGGGACGAACCGCGGAGTGATAGCGCCTGAAGCCCAGCAGGTAACACGCCGTGGAGCAGGTATAACCTCCCGCGGCCAGAGCCACGCCGCACATGAGGTCGAAGCCTATCCAGATACCCCAGGGGTTGGAGTCGTCAAGATTGGATACCGAGCCGATACCCATCGTGAAACGCAGAATGGTGATGAGCAGGCCGAAGGCAAAAATGACAAGGGTAAGAATATTGCCCGGAGTCCGGGGCAGGGAGGTCACCTGCCGGACAAGATATTGAAGGACCGTTTCCTTCCGTTCAGTAGCAGCCATCTTGCTCACTCCCCTTTCTGTTCCGCAGGTTCGGCATCGGCCTTTTCCGCCGCCGCTTCAGCCAGCATCTGTTCTCTGGTCTCTTTTCTGGCGGCTTCCACGGCCTTGTCCTTTTCCTTCCGCGCGCCGGCCGCGGCCTTCTCAAGGGCGGCTCTGGTCGCGGCGTCGCCGCGACGGCGCTCTTCTTCCACGGCCGTCTTCACGGCAGCTTCCTGCTCTTCGCGGGCAATTTCTTCCTTGCGCCTGTTCATGAGGTACGCGCCGCCGAGCACTACGGGCCAGAAGCCAACCACCATGGGCAGCGCGCCGAGCACGCCGGTGGTGTATTCCGCCGCGGCCCTGGTGCCGAGGTCCTCGCGCATGCCGACCTTGCTGAAGTCCACGCCGGAAATGGTCAGCCATGCGGTGCCGCCCATCTCATGTTCGCCGTAGATATGGTCGATGTAACGGTCGGGATTGTCGGCGATACGCTTGCGGGCAATGGCCAGAAGCTCCTTGCGCCTGCCGAAGATGAGGGCGCCCGTGGGACAGGCCTCCACGCAGCCGGGGAGCTTTCCCTCCATCTGACGGTCGTGGCACATGGTGCACTTGCGCACCACGGGACTCAGAACCTTGTCGTAGGTATAGGCCGGAATGTTGAACGGGCAGGACACCATGCAGTAACGGCAGCCTACGCAGAGCGTGGGGTCGTAGGTGACGGACCCGTCGGGATTCTTGGTAAAAGCTCTGACGAAGCAGGCCGTGGCGCAGGCAGGTTCCAGACAGTGCATGCACTGCATCTTGCGGTACACGTCTCTGCCTTCCACAGAGTACCGGTTGACCACGGTAAAACTGTCCGCATGGGTGCGGCGCTTCTGCTGGAAAATACTGCGGTCGTCCAGAGGAGCGGGAGCTGGCAGCGAATTCACCTGCGAACAGGCTTCCTCACACTTGCGGCAGCCTATACACAGGGTAAGATCGGTCAGGACGGCGTTGCTGTCGGGGTAGCCCTTGAACTCTCCACCCGCGGCTTTCGCCCCGGTCACGGGCAGAGCCGATGTGACGCCTGCGGCCGCGCTTCCGGTAAGAAGGGAAAGAAACGCCCTGCGCTTCATTATCGAACCTCCCGTTTGGTCGTATTGGTATCCTTACTGTCCACAGGGGCGTGGCAGCCGGCGCAGTCCGAAGAAGCGGGCTCAACGTCCATGGCGTTGTGGCAGCGTATGCACATCTGATGATAGGCCTCCTTGAGATGAGGAAGCCGACCGACGGCCACAGCCTTGATTTCCTTGTCATGACAGGAAGCGCAGGCCGGAGGACTGGCTATGTTGTCATTGGGGATGTTGTGATGGCAGGCCTTGCAGACCGATTCCTGATGGAAGGACGCGGCAAGCTCGCTTTCCTCCATTCCCTTGAGCATGGCTTCGTATATCTTGCGATGGGGAAGCTCGGCGGGCTGGTACTCCCTGGACAGACTGCCGATGACGACCTTTTCCGGAACATCTTCGACGGGAACGGGGGCGGCAGCCTTCTGCGCGGTCTTGAGGAACACGGGGAAGGCGGAGGGGTCGGACGCATCGTAACGCACGGGCTCGTCTGCGCCGCGGTGACAGACCGTGCAGGAATTCTTCACCTCAAAGGTGAGGGCGCTGTGGCATCCGGCACAGTTTCTGTCTTCAGCCACCGTCTTCACATGGCAGCCGACGCAGGAGGACGCGGAAGCGGCGTCGTGGGCGGCATCGTAG
>CASFUJ010000162.1 GCA_949297645.1 uncultured Desulfovibrionaceae bacterium | reverse complement strand
GCTCCATTTTTTCTCTTTGCCTACCAGAGTCGGGATGTAGCGCAGTCTGGGAGCGCACTTGAATGGGGTTCAAGGGGTCGCTAGTTCAAATCTAGTCATACCGACCAGAAATTTTCGGGAGTCACGATAATCGTCGTGACTCCCTTTTCTGTTAACGCGTGTTACGCAACCATTCCCCCTGTGCGTTCTTCTCCCGTCACCGCGGCCCATGCCCCCCAAAAAAAGAGTTCTGCCGGAATCCCTCGCGAAGCTTCGCACCGTCGCCTCTGGACGGGCAGTCTCTCAGAGAATATCGCCCTCCTGCCGAAAACGTTACTTTTCCTACGTCTGTTACGCACAACCTGCCGACATGTTGCCGAAAATTTTCTGCACAAGACTACGCCGGAAATATTCCTTTTCCGACACGACTTGCAATCCCATGAGGCCATACTTCAAGGCCTGCCATCTCATTCTTCCGTAAAAAAATAAACACGGCATCATTATCCCCCTCACTTCATATGCATAACTTTCCCCTGCATGCATGACGACATGCGCCCCTCTTCCTTCTATTCCTTTTTCTTACGGAGATACCGCATCTACAAAACAAGTGTTAAAAGCTTGACCGGAGAAAAGCTTCCGGAATATACTCTGAAAACGTGATAAACCTCATTTCTGGAGGGAACGCACATGCAAAAACAGCAACATGAAAAATTCAGGCAGCAGCGCAGACGTGTTCTGGCCGGACTTGCCGTGACCGGCGTGGTGTACACGACTCCGGCGCTCTTTACGATTAACGAGGCCTGCGCCGCCAGTCGGCCTTCCAGACTGAGCAGACCGTCAAGAAGACGTCCTCCCTCTCCTCCCAGCAGACCGTCCCGGCCATCCCGCCGCAGTCATCCTTCCCGGCCGAGCAGAGTCTCCCGGCCCGGTCCCTCCAGACCTTCAAGAAGAAGCAGACCTTCCCGCCCCGGTCGGCCGCCCGTACCTCCGCCGCCGCGTTTCCCTCTGTAACGATATCGTTTTCCTCTTCTGCTGTCAGAAGGCGGCCGGTCTTTACCGGCCACTTGAAAAATGCGCGCATGACGGATGTTCTTTTTGCCGGAATCCGGCTTCCCGTACGCTTTCTCCAGTGTCCGGTTCTGTTCGGACAGGCGCTGGATTTTTTTCATGCCTGGCCCTTTGAAGTTTTTCAGACCCCGGCAGTCGAGTGCTCCATTCAGGTGACGGCGTCCGGACAGGAAGCAACAGGTTACGACATAAACGCCCCGTGGCTGAATGCCCCGTTGCACGAACCTACGGTGACAAGTGCGCTGTGCAGTCTGTCCATAGAGCTTGTCGCCGCTTTCTGCAAAGAACATGACATGCTCTGTCTGCATGCCGCGGCCATGGGCTTTCAGGAAGAACATACGCTGCTGCTGGGAGGCAACCATGCCGGAAAAAGCACGCTTATCGCCCGCCTGATGGCCGACGGCTGCACCAGCTACGGCGACGACCTCATCGGCATAACGGCCCGTGGCGACATCTTCTCTTTCGGCATTGCTCCACGACTCCGCCTTCCGCTTCCCCCTTCAAGTCCGCTCCTCGACTTTCTTCCGCAGCACAAAGGCATCGGGGATGGCCGATACCAGTATATCAAGGCCGACTCTCCCCTTGTTGCGCCCTTCGGGCACATCGCTCCCTTGACGCGCATAGTCATGCTTGAACGTCGAAGTGACGGTCCGGCAAAGTTCATCCCCCTGACGCAAGCTTCCGGGCTTCAGGGACTTCTGCCCCATTACATCATGCAAAGGGGGACCGCAGAAGCCGTCTTCAGGCAGGCCTCCTCCATTATGCAGCATATCCCGGCGACATGCTTCCGTTATGCCTCTCTTGACGAGGCTGCTTCATTATTGAAACAATTTCCTGCCGAAATCCACGCCGCCCCACCCGCGGAAACCGTCTCCCCTTCGTACCGAGGCCGCACGCGAAGACTCAGAGCGATACGTTCCCGCGCCATGAAGCCCCGCCCGCGCGCCCTGCAATGCTATGTACAGGCTCCGGGAGTACAGGCTTTTTCCCAATACGGCAGTCTCTTCCTTACGGACAGCTCGTCAGACGCCGTATTCGGTCTGAACCGCCCGGGAGAACTTCTGTGGAACATGCTGGAGCAGCCCCTGTGTGAGCAGGAAGCCTCACTGCTTCTGCAGGAAGCCTTCCCCGCCATCAGCAGAAGCAGGATCCAACGCGACGTGGAAGACCTGTTCAGCCGCCTGAAACACAAAAAACTTATCGTTCTCTGCCGGGACTCAAAGAACTGAATGTTTTTCTCGTCCGCCATCCCGGCCGTGTCATGAAGACATGCCCGGACATTTCCTCCTGGACGCCCCCGCAGCGCCTCCGACCTGTACGGAGTCTTCCGTTGCCGGACAACATCCTGCCCTTTTTCCGAGGCTCCGATATTGCGGCCGCCGCAAACGACACGAACCAACGCTCGTTTTCGGCAGCATGCGCATCCCTTCTTCCAGCCCTCTGCCACTGGAAACGGACATGGCTTTCTTTTCCGGCCGCCCCGCTCCCCGCGGACGTCCTCCTGCCCGGGAAGCTCCGCCATCCCCGACCAAAGAAGAAATATTCTTCCCTTCCTCAGCAGCGTCCTGTCTCGCAGGATAGGCTTACCACATAAAGAAGCCCTTTCCCTTCCGTGCCGGACGTTCATGAAAAAACACCTCTGAATCCGGCGCCGACTTTCTGCCGATATAGAGGACAATAAAAAACAGAGCGCTTCCGTCTTTCTTCAAAAAACGAATTGCATCCGTTACGGATTTCTACCCCGTTCATGCGTCATACTCTATTTCATGAAAGGATTCATTACCGATGTCACCTGATATGTTGCACGGCATATATTTCATGGCATGATAGCGCAATACTTCTTTATCTGGAAGACACTATGCGCTTTTTCCGGTCTTCCTGAGGTTGTATTACACACCTCTGTCAGCATTGTACGGCGAAATATTTCGTCCGATAAGGAAACTGCCATGTCTTCTACTTCTCCTTCTGCCCTTTCTTTCACCTCAGCAGTCCTCAATCGCCGCCCTTTTCTTTCTTCCTGTGACACATTGTATTTTCCGGGTATTTTTCGTATGTTCTCTTCAACTTCAGCGAGGTTTGTCATGCCCGAAACTTCCCGCCGCTTCCGGTTGCTGTTCTTCCTTTTTCTCTTTCTGCTTCTTGTCGGGAGCGGTCATGCCAGAGCCGAAGAAAAGGTCTGGCGTGTCCTGTATGTCGAGGGAGGCCCCTTCTCCAACTATCAGCAGACGCTCGCCCATACGGCCCGGGGACTTGAAAAACTGGGACTTATCGACAACGGTCAGGTCGCCATTCCCGATGGTACGGAATCCACCGTCGCCATGTGGCAGTGGCTGGCGGACAACGCCCGGGGACGTGTCAAATTCCTGCGCGACGGCCACTATTCCGCCGACTGGGATGCCGTAGCCCGCAAGAACATACGGGAAGCCGTCATTGAACGCGTCCGTGAGCGCAAAGATGTGGACATGATTATTGCCATGGGCACCTGGAGCGGCCTCGATATGTGCTCCGAAGATCTGGGCATTCCCGTCTTCTCCATGAGTGTGACCGATGCCGTGAACGCCGGTATCGTGCTCTCCGCCGAAGATTCCGGCAAGGACAACGTCCATGCCCAGCTTGAGCCGGGACGCTTCCGCCGCCAGATCTCCATGTTCCACGAAATTTTCCATTTCAAGAAACTCGGCGTGCCCTTTGAAGACACGCCCGAAGGCCGCAACACCGCCGCCATGGACGAAATCGAAAAGACCGCGGCGGAACTCGGAATAGAGCTCGTACTCCGCTCCGCTCCGCTGGACCTGCCCGATGCGGAGGAAGCCTTCCGCAATCTCAAGACCTGCGTGGAAGAACTCTCCAAGGAAGCGGACGCGCTTTATCTCACCTACACATCCACCCCCATGGACAAGATCCCGGAGCTCATGGTTCCCGTTATCGAAGCGGGCATTCCCTCCTTTGCCCAGGCCAGTTTCGCCGACATCGGACAGTTCGAGGCAGAAGCCATGGCCGCCGTCATTCACGGCAAAAAGGCCCGTCAGGTCAGCCAGATCTTCGAGCCTGAACTGGGGCTTGCCATCAATCTGAAAACGGCCATGCGCATCGGATGGAACCCTCCGCTGGAAATTCTGGCCGCCGTGGATGAAATCTATCAGCAGATTCCGGCGGTAAATTATGACTGATCTGCGCCTTCGCAGGCTTCTGACGGGGGGCATTCTCGCCCTGCTCTGCGCTCAGCTTCTCTACGGCGCACTCATGCTCTCCGCGCTCTACAAGCAGTATCAGGAGCCGGTCTTTCAAATCAACGGTCTTGTCTGTCAGGATATCGCCGACCATCTCGGCCTTCTGGTGCGCGTGGGCAAAAGCCTGAGGCCGCAGACGCTGGAGCGCTTTCTTTCACTCTACAGAACGAGAACGGAAGCGGAAAACATTGCCGTGACCGATGCGTCGGGGAACATCATCTACCAGTGGACGACGGGCGGCGACAACGTTCTTGTCATCCCGCCCGAGGCCAAGCCGGTTTTCGGCAATCTGAAAAATTTTTCCACGGATGACGCCTTCTGGACAGCCTGCCCCGTCCTGGGCAGGCAGAACATCGTCGCCGGACAGGTGTTCATGGCCCTGGACAAGGCCCGTATCGCCGACCTTCTGTCTGCTGCCGCGCGCAGTCAGCTT
>CASFUJ010000161.1 GCA_949297645.1 uncultured Desulfovibrionaceae bacterium | reverse complement strand
ATTTCCGAACTCAGTGCCACCGTCGGGCCCAGATTCCCCACAAGATGAGAAGGCGTGACGCCGAAGGAAAAATTCTTGCCCGCAAAGCGACCGTCCGGCGTGGCCCCGGAAACGCGCCCCATGGCAATGTGAGCCTTGACCGGAACATAGAATATTTCTCCACGCCCGCCGTAACTGTTCACCTCGCTGCGTGCCCGGGTCAGAAGAATCCTGTCTATTTCCCGACCTATGGCATCTACCCAGGCAATACCGTTGCCGTACTTCGGACAGTTCAGGCAGAGCTGCCGCACATCCTCATACCCTTCAAAATTTACGGCCAGAATCTCCAGCATGCGGGACAGGGACAAACGCTTCTGCCTGAATACCAGCGTATCTATGGCCGCAAGAGAATCCACTACCGTGGCAAAGCCTATGACGCCAAGGAAGCCTCCAATGCTTCTTCCCTCCGGCACCACGCCCTTGGACATATCCACCCCGTGCTTCATGCAGAGGTCGTGCAAAGACGAAAGCAGCGGCGAAGCCATATGCAGGGGACGCAGTCTTTCGAGAATGCCCTGCAACTGAAAGGCAAGATCAAGAATATGCAGAAGCTGGCTGCGGAACCTATCCATCAGTTCGGCAAAACTGCCGATATTGTCTGCGGAACCGGTAGAGAGGCCCGTCCGCCTGCTGGAACTCGGAGAACAGAACCCGTCGTTGAGAGCCATTTCCAGCACGGCAGGAAGATTCAGCCACTCAGCTCCGACAAAATAGGTATCCCGATTGATAAGTCGGGCCTCGGAATAACCGCTGCCGCAATAGTCGCGGGCTTCTTCCGCAGAGGCTCCGTTGGCCTGCTGTCTGGCAATGATGGTCTCATCATTGAACAGCACCGGACTGTTGCCCTTCTTCTGTGTCGCCCGACAGACTTCGCGAATGAACTCCACGGGAGTATTTTTGTGTATGCGTACACCGAGATACGGATACTCAAGGGGAAAATCCGAGGCCGACTGCAGAATGAGGAAAGAAAGCTCATTGGTGGCATCCCTGCCGGAAGCCAACTGACCGCCCAGCGTGGTCAGTTCCCAGTGGGCAAGATCCTCATAAATTTTGGATCCCGTAGGCGAAGGCTTGAGACGCACGAACTGGGCTATGTGGCACCACAAGTCATCCAGATACTCGCGCGCCTTCTGCGTGGTAAGTCCACCGGACTCCATATCCTTACAGTACAGCGGCCAAAGATACTGATCCATCCGGCCGTTGCTCACATTTCCGCCGAATTCGGCTTCCATGCGTGAGACCATCTGCGTGAACCACTGTGCCTGCAGCGCATCGACAAAACTTTCAGCCGGCTCCCACGGCACACGGCGGCAACGCTCTGCCATGGCCAGGCGATCCCTGCGGGCCTCCTCCGTATTCGCCGTCATGGCCTGCTCCTCGGCCAGAACGGCAAAGCGCTGCGCAAAGTGCCGTATTCCCAGACATATTTCAATAACGGCGGTATAAAAGTCCCTCTGTTCATCCGTGGAGCACTGCGCCCGCAAAAGCTCGGCCTCCTCAGCTATCCCCTTGAAACCGCGCCGGATGACCTTTCCGTAATCCAGGGCCCACTGCAGGGAGTGACGCACCGTGGCGGTTTCCTGCAAAATGAAGGCCGGATGCGCAGGATCGTCATCGACATACAGCAGATTTCTGAGCTGTTCCGGAAGCTTCGAATAGAAATCTTCCTGATAGGTGCGGCCGTGCCAGTACGGAATGACCCGCTCTCGAACCAGATCCATATCCCTTTCCGAAAGAAAAAACTCCTCAGGATCGAAGTTTTCTCCTTCCACAAAGGCATTGTCCAGCTCGGGATAAAAGATACCGTAACGTCCGGGGCCGAAAGAGCCGGCAAGCAGTTCCTCCGGCGACAGCTCAACCGGAACGTGCTCAAGCACATGCACCAGAGCCCGGGCCCACCTCAACGGCAGAGGCTGTCCTTCCGTCTCACGCATGGAATCCGTAAAGTACAAAGCCCTGTCCATGAACAGGCGGGGACGGAAAGAAGCAATGCGGCTGATACGTCTGCGCAGATGAGAAGGCCGCCTGTACGGCACGGGATTCTGTATCTGGTTCATGACTCCCCCGGATGCTTGGGAATTATAGAGAAGAGACCTTTTTTTTCAAGTCTTCAAAAACCTTTTTGGAAAGCTGTACGTCCCCCATGGGATAGTCCCGCCCGAGCGAGGCATATTTGGAACGCCCCATGCTGTGATAGGCCAAAAGCTCGTATTCCGCGCCCAGAGAGCGGGCAAATTCGGCCGTAGCCTTCAGGTTTTCTTCCGAGTCATTGATACCGGGAATGACGGGAGTGCGAATTCTCAGCGGAAGAGTAGGAAATTCACGGCGAAGCGCACGCAGATTGGAAAGAATAAGCTTGTTGGAAACGCCGGTGACCCGCTTGTGCGTGTCCTCGTCCATATGCTTGATATCCGTCATGAGGTGGCCTATCAGCGGCATGGCCGAAAGGAAAACATCTTCAGAGGCAAAACCGCTGGTTTCCATGGCCACATCTATCCTTCTCCGCCTGGCTTCCGTGCACAGTTCGTGCAGAAACTCCGGCTGCATGAGGGGCTCGCCCCCGCTGACCGTAAGCCCGCCGCCGGACCGGGTATAGAAAAGCGCATCCTGCTCCACCACCTTCATCACTTCAGCCACGGTGTACGGCTTACCGTAGAAAACCAGAGCCTTGTCGGGACAAACCTTCGTGCAGTCGGGACATTCGGCCTGACAACGTCCACGCCGGATCTGCAGTCGGCGCTCTTCATTCAGGCTGAGCACATCCCGGGAGCATCTGGCCACACAGCGTCCGCAGCCGAAACATTTGTCGGGGTTGTATCCATGCTCGGGAACAGGCGACTGGGATTCGGGATTGCAGCACCAAAGACAGCGCAGGGGACAGCCCTTAAAGAAAACCAGAGTTCGGATCCCCGGGCCGTCATGAATGGAAAATTTCTGAATATTGAAAATGATGCCGAGAGTCGAGCTCATGAAAACTCCTGAAAAAAAGACGGCCCGGAGCACCCGCTCCGGGCCGTTTCGGGAAAAAGGTTACATCTTATCGTGTTCCGTTCTGGCGATAAGGTCATTCTGGAGGTCTCTGGAGAGTTCCGTAAAGTAGGCGCTGTAGCCTGCTATACGAACAATGAGGCCCTTGTAGAGTTCGGGGTGCTGCTGTGCCTGGATAAGCGTCTCGCGGTTGATGACGTTGAACTGCACATGCCACAGGCGCAAATCGCAGAAGACCCGGATGAAGTCCACCAGCTTTCTCGTACCGCTTTCACCTTCAAGGCACTTGGGCGAGAACTTCACGTTGAGCAGACGTGCCGCGCGCTGACTCATGTTGTAGTTCTTCGTGTTGAAGTTGGAACGAAGGACGGCGGTGGGGCCGTTGATATCCGCACCGTGCGAAGCGGAAGAACCGTCGGAAAGAGGCGTCCAGGCCTTGCGACCGTTGGGAGTGGCGGAAACCACACGTCCGAAAGGCACATGGGAAGTGAACGGCACCATACGGAAATCACAACGGATACCAAGAGTCTTGGCATACTTGGCACTGAATTCCTGAGCAAGACGATCTATTTCCAGACCGATGCTGTCGGCATATTCATCATCGTTGCCGTACTTGGGAGCATTGGCAAGAATGGCCTGTACGTCTTCCTTGCCCACGAAGTCGCAAGCCAGGGAATCCAGCACTTCCTGCATGGAAAGAATACCGTCTTCGTACACAACCTTCTTGATGGCTGCGAGGGAGTCGATGGCGGTACTGTAGCCGAGGCATTCAAAATAGCCGAGATTCAGCCCGCCTTCATACTGATGGTCCTGATGCAGGTCCACGCAATCGCGCATGGCGAGCACATGCAGGGAGTCGGAAACAGGCGTGGCGAAGTGTGCTGCACGGGTCTTGATGATGTGATACTGCTGCAGAAAAGCGTGACGGATGATGAACATCTGCTGCTTTACATAGGCGTCCCAGAATTTTTCCCAGGTGTCGAAAGTACGCACGTCGCCGGTTTCCAAAGTCAGAAGCTCATCGCCGAACTTCTTCATGCGGCCGTTGTACAGAGTGAGTTCCACAGCGGCGCCAAGGCTGAACTGGGCATGTCCGCTCGTATAGGTATCCACGCGGGGCATACGGATCTCAGCGCAGCCGGAAGCGGCATAGTCGTAAATCTCTTCCAGGGGCGCACCCTTGGCAAGATGCAGGGGAATGATTTCCTCGTCGTTCAGCAGCTTGGGGAAGCCGCAGCCCTGTTTGATGGTCTCCGCCACTTCATAAAGATATCTTTCGGGGCAGCGAGAATGGATACGGGCTGCAAGGTCGGGGTAATGCAGGGGGCATTCCCTCTTGGAACGAAGCACCACATATGTAAGTTCATTGGTGGCGTCGCGGCCGTCTCTGGTCTGGCCGCCGATGGTTACGGCTTCCCAATGCGAGTAACCTTCGTGGGTTGCCTTGTTGTAGGGAGTAATGGCCAGATCGAGGCACTGGGCCATATTCACCCACATGCACTGCAGCAGTTCCACGGCCTTGTCTTCGTCAAGGCGTCCTTCGCGCACATCCTTTTCATAGTACGGCCAGAAAAGCTGATCCATTCGGCCGTTGGTAGGATTGGAGCTGATTTTCTGCTCCAGACGGGCAAAGGCCTGCACAAACCAGTGGGCCTGAAGAGCCTCATAAAACGTACGGGGCGGATTCTCGGGCACCCAGTCG
>CASFUJ010000160.1 GCA_949297645.1 uncultured Desulfovibrionaceae bacterium | reverse complement strand
AATCCTTCGATTCCCCCTAACTTTCCCCTCATACCGGTTACCGGAAACGCCGTTCAAGTTACCCAATCCACCACAAGGAGTTCACCGGTGAGCCCAGCACGAACCATGACCCAATTGGAGATCGAAACCATTTACCACAGCCTTCCCCAAGCAGCCTTCACCTCCACTGCGTAATCCTCACCCGCCTCGTCCCCCCGCAACAGCATCAATTCACCCGGAAAGCCCGCGTCACCTCTTTGATTTTCTTCAATTTGTAGAGCACCATGTCGACCACCTGCGCACTGTTCACCTCGATCGACAACTGGCCTTCCATCACGCCACGCTGAGCCCCGAACGACATCGACCGTATATTCAGTTTCAGTTCCTGTGAGATCAGATCCGTAATCCGTCCGGCCAACCCGGGCACGTCATCACCCTGCACCCGAATCGTCGCCCGGAACGCCCCGGACGAAGAGGTCTGGCGCCATTTGGCCGTAAGCACCCGGTAGGGGTACTCTTCCCGGAGACGTTTGGCATTCGGGCAGTCGGTCCGGTGGATGGTGATCCCGCTGTGGATCGTCACGAAACCGAACACCGGGTCGCCATAAATCGGGTTGCAACATTTGGCCAACTTATACTCGATGCCGGTCAGGTTCTGGTCGATGACGAGAACATCTTTGTTGGTCGCGATTTCTTCCGCCTCCGTCGTGGTGACAAACGTTTCGGCGCTGCGCGTTTCCATGTGCTCGTTCGTTTCCGTCTCACGACGGGCAAACTCAACGTACTCGTCAATCACATGGTTGGGGTCTAACCGCTCTTCCGCAATCTCGATATAGAAATCCGTAACCGTCTTGAATCCCTTTTTTTTGATATAACGCATCAACATCGGTTCGTCCATCTCGATTTTACGGTTCTTGAAACGGCGTTGGAGCATCTCTTTGGCGAAATCGACCGCCTTCGCCGTCTCTTCGCGGAGGGCCTGCTTGATTTTGACACGCGCTTTCGAGGTGACGACGATATTCAGCCAATCGCGTTTCGGGCTTTGTGTGGGCGAGGTAACGATGGAAACCGTATCGCCATTGTTCAACACATATTTAATCGGCACATTCTTCTCGTTGACTTTTGCCGAGACGCACCGGCATCCCAAATTGGTATGAATCGCAAAAGCAAAATCGAGCACCGTCGCCCCTTTCGCCAACTTAATCAACTCGCCGGTCGGCGTGAACACATAGATTTCGTCGTTGAAGAGGTCCATGCGCAGGGAGCTCATGAACTCGCGCGAGTCCGCCTCGTCGCGCTGACGCTCCATGAGGTCGCGCAGCCACTGGAACTGCGGCATGTCCTGCATGGCGATGGCGTGGTTGCGCTCCTTGTACATCCAGTGCGCGGCAACGCCGTGTTCGGCCATGTTGTTCATCTCTTCGGTACGGATCTGGATTTCGATGCGCTCGCCTTCCGGACCGATCACCGTGGTGTGCAGCGACTGGTAGCCGTTGGCCTTGGGCATGGAAATGTAGTCCTTGAAGCGCCCGGGCACCGGTTTCCACAGAACGTGGACAAGGCCCAGCATGGCATAGCAGTCCCGCAGATCGTTGACGATGACGCGGAAGGCGATGATGTCGTGCATCTCGTCCAGAGGCGTTTTCTGCGCCATCATCTTGCGGTAGATGCTGTACGTCTGCTTGATGCGGCCGAACACGCGTCCGTTGATGCGGTTGTCGGTCATGATGCCTTCGATTTTGGCGATGACCTTGGAAATCAGCTGCCGCTCCACGATCTGGTTGTCCTTCAGCCAGCTCGTGATTTCGGTATAGGCGTCGGGCTGCAGATAGCGGAAGCTCAGATCCTCCAGTTTCTGCTTGAAAAGGTGCAGGCCCAGACGGTTGGCGAGCGGCGCGTAGATGTCCATGGTTTCCTTGGCGATGCGCTGCTGCTTGTAGGGCTTCTGAAAGTCCAGCGTGCTCATGTTGTGCAGACGGTCGGCCAGTTTGACCACGGGAACGCGTATGTCGTGCGCCATGGAGAGAATCATCTTGCGGATGTTTTCCGCCTGCGCCTCTTCCTTGGTGTCGAAGGTCATCATGTTGATCTTGGTCACGCCGTCCACGATGTCGGCCACCTGCTCGCCGAAGAGCTCGTCAAGCTCGTCGATGGAGGAGTCGGTATCTTCCACGGTATCGTGAAGAAGTCCGGCGGCCACGGCATGCTCGTCAAAACCCATTTTCGCCAGCGTGAGCGCCACGGAAGCAGGATGCAGGATGTACGGGTCTCCCGACAGACGCAGCTGCCCGGCGTGCGCGGCCGACGCGTATTCGTAGGCGCGGCGGACCATATCCGCATCCGCGTCGGGATAATGTGTCAGAAGCTGCTCCGTAATGTCGGAGGCCTCGGGAATCTTCGAGGCCGGCGAGCTTTCCCCGGTCACGGGGGAAACCACCATGGACACGTTTTCCTGCGCGTGAGGGGCCGTCTGCCCGGACTCACCCGCCTGCTCGGAGGAGGGAAGGATGGTAGTCTGACTCATAGAAACCTGCTATTCTTGGAGCGCTCTGGGAACCCACCAACGGTCTAAATTGTAGGTAATGCCCGCCGGAGCTGGTTGAATGCCCTGGAACCTCGCCTGAACCATGGGCAGGGAATACGGCACATAAAGGAAAAGATACGGCTGTTCTTCATGCAGAATCTGCTGGAAGCGGTCGTAGAGAACCTTTCTCTCCGTCCTGTCCGCCGAAGCGCGGCCCTTTTCCAGCAGACGGTCCACCTCCTCGTTGCAGAAGCCCACGAAATTGAGTCCGTGTCCCTCCGCGGCGGAAGAATGCCACACGTCGAAGATATCCGGGTCGTCCAGAATGTTCCAGGCCAGAATCAGGGCGTCGAACTTTCGCGTGTCCACGAACTCCTTGAGAAAAGCCGCCCATTCCACCGTCCTGATGGAGACCTTCACACCCACGGCGCGGAACATCTGCTGCAGAATGACGGCCACCTTGATGCGCTCGTTGTTGCCCTGATTCACCAGAATGGTGAACTCAAAGGGCAGGCCGTCCTTTTCCAGTATCCCTTCCTTATTGGGACGCCACCCCGCCTCGGCAAGAAGACGGCGCGCGCGTTCCGGGTCATAATCATACGGCTTGAGCGCCGTGTTGTACACCCATGTTCCGGGCTTGTAGGGCCCGAACGCGGGTTCTCCCATGCCGAAAAGCGCACCCTTGATGATGCCTTCCCGGTCGATGGCGTACGAGAGCGCCTGACGCACTCTTCTGTCCTGAAAGAACGGACTTTTGAAATTCAGGCCGAGATAGGTGTAACCTGAAGCCAGATACTTGTATTTATGCCAGTTCTTCTCCCACCACTCGCCCTGCGTCTGGCGCAGGTACTGCTGCGGGGAAAGGCCCACGAAGTCCAGCTTGCCCGCCCGGGCCTCCAGAAACATGGTGGTGCCGTCGGGGATGATGCGGTAGATGATTTCGTCGATATAGGGCCGCCCCTTGAAATACCTGTCGTTGGCCTCGAGCACGATGCGGCTGCCCGGCTCCCACGACTTGAGCTTGAACGGCCCGGCTCCCACGGGGTTGCGGGCGTAGCGCGTGGAGGTGATGTTCTCATGCTCCAGAATGTGCCTGGGAAGGATGGGCTGCATCCAGGTGATGGCCGCCCGGGCGTAGGGCGCGTCGTAGCGCACCTCGAAGGAAAGCGGCCCCGTCTGACGGTATTCCTTCACGTTAAGGAAGTCCGCCGCGTAGGCCGTGGGGGTTTTCGGATCAATCATCAGGTTGTAGGTGAAGGTCACATCGTCCGCCGTAAGCGGATGCCCGTCCTGCCAGACCAGCCCTTCCTTGAGCCGAAAACGCATGAAGGTCCCGCCCTCAAGCACTTCCCACTCTTCGGCGGCACATTTTATAATGTTGAAATCCTTGTCATATTCCAGAGGGGAAGTATAGAGCAGCCCCGCCACTTCGGCAGAGGCGGAATCCGATGCCAGATAGGGGATGAGGTTGGAGGGCTCGCCTATGCTGCCCATGATGAGATGGCCGCCGTAGGCGGGCTCACCGGGGGAAGGACTCTGCTCCGCCGCGCAGAGCTCAGCAGTGAAGACAACCGCACACAGCACAAGCGCAGCGACAGGCCCCAGCAGAGAAGGCGGCGCAAAGCGTCTTCCGGCGGAAAAAAGAAGCGCCGGAAGGGAAAACTGCCCTGGAGACCGCATAAACCATAACTTTTTTTTCATGAAAAAAGCCTAGCACAGTTCACTTCTCTTGAAAACTGGGATATTATCGTATAATCCTAAGAGGCAATGGTCGGCGTTGCCCTTTTTTCCGGGGAGTTCTGATATCATTATCGGTTTTCCCTTCCGGCCGTCCGTTGCCGCCGTCGCTGCCCTGTCCATCTTCTGTCACTTATTGAGGTCGTTACCATGAACCGACGCGAGGAAGTCGCCGCCCGCGGGCTTGCCGAAACTTTCATTCAGAACACCATTCCCGAATACATCACGGAGTATGGTCGTTCCATCGAGGCCGAGGGAAGTCTCAGCAAGTTCACGCTGCGCTTTGAAAACGATGTCTGGACGGTGGAGAGCACCGTGCAGGGAGAAGACTTTGAAGCCTACAGCCCGGTAGTCACCATCAACCTTGCGGAGCAGAGGGTGGATTCCATGTGCAACTGCATGGAAGCCTTCAACGGCCCCTGCCGTCATGTGGCCGCAACGGCCATCCATTTCATCAAGTCCCTCGACATTTCGGAAGGTAAGGCCGACCCT
>CASFUJ010000159.1 GCA_949297645.1 uncultured Desulfovibrionaceae bacterium | reverse complement strand
AGGGATCGGTATTTCTTTCGGAAAATACGCTGATTCAGCGGCTCGGCATCTGTAAAAACACTGTGCGGGAGGCCTATTCGTCCCTGGTCAGTGACGGCCTGCTGGAACGCATCCGCGGCAAGGGCACCTTCGTCATCGGTTTCGAGAGCAGGCATGAGCGGGAAACCTTCCGGCGGGAGGTCCGGCTCTTCATCGGCGATCCGATGCACAACCATGAAGACGATCCGTTTGTCGGCGCGATTGTGACGGGGCTCCATGCCGCGCTGGATCCTTTCGGCTGGAGAATCCGCCTGAAATGCATTGACGCTGTGGAGAATCTCCGCCAGGTGCTTCAGACTCTGGACGGCGAACTCCGCTCCGGCGACAATGCCGTTCTTGCCGGGTTCGATTTTCCTGCGGATCTCACCGGTCCCCTTCTGGGAAAAGGAGTCCGGGTGCTGACGGTCGGGCGCCCGGAGGACGGACGAATCCCCTTCGCCCACAACGACTACCATGGCAGCATGTACGGCACGGTGAGGAAGCTGATCTCCATGGGACATACGAAAATCGCACTGGCGGACCGCCGCACCGGTCATCTGCCTTCTTTCGAGGAACGCCGGGAGGGCTACATCCAGGCCCTGAGCGACGCGGGAATCATTCCGGACGCCCGCCTGATAGCGGAGTACCACGGGTTCGACATCTCCTGCGGAGATGAAATCTGGAGCAAACTGAGCGGCTGCGGCGTGAAGTACAGCGCCGCCGTCATTTACGGAGACTGGGCGACACTCGGCTTTCTCAGGAACGCGACCGCTTCCGGCATCCGAATTCCGGAGGAATTGTCGCTGATCTCATACTGCAACATCCCGCTGCGCCTGGGCAACCTGCAGGTCACACGCGTGGCGGCCCGTCATTCCGAACTCGGGAAAGCGGTCGGAAAGCTTCTGCTGAATCAGCAGGAATCCGGCGGGAAAATGGTGCATTGAAGATCTCGGAAGCACCAACGGCACCACGCTCAACGGCAATCCGCTTACGATGTCCACCCCGTTGAAAGACGGGGATGTGATTCTTGTCGGAGACCAGGTGCTGCGCTTCGGAGAGGAAAATGCGGCTGCCGCGGAAAAAACCGCGGAAATCCTTGAGGACCAGACCCGGAAAAAGAAGAAGCCGCAGGTGATTTTCCATACATCCCGTCCGGCGTCTGCGCCGCCGGAAATGCCGGAAGCCACAAAGGCTGCGATGGCCACGGGAGGTGTGATGAAGGAGAGCGCGCCGTAGTAGAACAGGAACATGTGCACCGCCAGAGGCTCCACACCGCTGCCCATGATGGCCGGGGCCAGCATGGTCACGGTAAGCAGGTAGCAGGCAATGGAAGACATGCCCATGCCGAGAACGAAGGAGGCCGCCCCGGCCATGAGAAGCATGAGATAGATGTTGTTTCCGGCAAGCTCGCCGAGTTCGTTGGAGAGGTTCTGTCCCGTACCCGTCACCGTCATGGCTCCGACGAGAATACCGATGGCCACACTCAGCGGAATGACCATATTCATGCCCATGGCGGTATTTTCAAGCACGATGAGGAAGCGCTTCCAGTTGAGTCTGGTTCTGGAGGAGAAGGCCGTGCACACGACGAGCGTGATGAGGGTGTACACTATGCTTGTTTCCGCGGAGAACTTGAGAAATCCCATGCAGATGACCAGAACGCCGAAGGAAGGCAGGTAGTACCAGCCCTCGCGCAGCACGTCGCGCACCCGGGGCAGATTTTCCCGCGGCTCGCCTACGGCGCAGAGGCGAATGGCCTCGATGTCGGCCTGCACGAGAAGCGTCCCGTAGTACAACACGGCGGGCAAAAAGGCGGCGGCGCACACGGCCCAGTAGCTGACTCCGAGAAAGTCGGCAATGAGAAAGGCTGTCGCTCCCATGATGGGAGGTGTGAACATGCCGCCTGTGGAGGCGACGGCTTCCACGGCGCCGGCAAGTTCCGCGGGAAAGCCGGTTTTCTTCATCATGGGGATGGTAATCTGTCCGGTAGTGGCCACGTTAGCGGCGACGGAACCGGAAAGAGAACCGAAAAACATGCTGGAAAGCACGGCCGTTTTGGCAGGTCCTCCGCGGTATGCGCCGAGGCATGCCCGGGCGAGGTCGCTGAAAAAATCACTCGCGCCGGTGACGGTGAGGATGCAGCCGAAGAGGATGAACCCCGGTACCGTCGAGGCCACCACGGCCACAATGCCGCCCCAGTAGCCTTCGCCGCTCAGGAACATCCAGCCCGTGGCTCCGGCATAGGTGAAGCCCGTGCTCATGAGAAAGCCGGGGAACAGGTCGCTGTACACGAAGTAGAAGAAGGAACCGACGGAAAGAATGACGGGAGCCATTCCGGAGGTACGGCGAACGGCCTCCATGAGGGCTACGGAAAAGCCGCCGGCAAGCAGCATCTGCCACCAGGTGGCGTCGCCCCAAGAGTAGATGAGCGAGTCGGAGTTGCTGGCTATGTATATACATGCGGCCGCTGTCCACACTATCATGACGGCTTCATACCAGTGCAGTTTTTCCATGTCGGCTCCCTTCCTGGGCGGCACGGCCAGAAGCACGAGGCTCACCAGCGCTCCTGCGCAGATGGCGCGGTGTGCCACAGGATAGATGATGATGCCGAGCATGAAGAACACCTTCAGCAGCGTGAGGATGATGTATATGGTCCAGACGGAGCCCAGAATGAAGGCCAGCTTGAAGCGCAGCGGCCGTTCCCCGAAGGGAGTGCCGGGGCCGTATTTTTTCTGCGGCAGGACGTCGGTGGTGCTGTTTTCTGCCATGGTCGTCTCCTTGAGGCGCGAAAAAGGTGTCTGTCAGTTGCCTGTGGGAAAGTGGAAGTTGTCCATGTAGTAGCGTTCCGGCTGAACCTTGTAGTTCTCTAGAGGAACTCTTCTGGTGAAGTATTCGGCCCGGCCGTTTTTTTTCTGTATGACGATCCACCTGAGCCAGTGTTCGTTGTCACGGTGGGGGAAGTCGGCGCGGAAATGGCCGTCACGGGATTCCTCGCGCATGAGCGAGGCGTTCAGGGTGAACTCCGTAAGCATGGCCATGGCTTCGGCTTCTCGGGCCTTCATGAGATAGTGCGGGTCGGAGGCTCCGAGAACGGGAAGCACGTCATGCTGGAGCGCACGCAGTTTTTCCAGACCGTTCTTCAGACCCTGCGCCGTCTTGAGTACGCACACATCGCAGGAGCTGATGATTTCCTGTATGCGTCGGACGGCGTCCTTGGGGACTATGCCTTCTCTGCCGAGAGGAGCGAGCGCCGCATTCAGCTTCTGCCGTATGTCGGCGGTGTTCGGTTCCATGGCCTCGTGCTCGAGGGCGAAATGTCCGGCGTTGTCTCCGGCCATGTATCCCGTGGTGGCCACGAGACACATGGACAGGCCGCCCATGTACACACCGCCGTCGATGCCGCAGCTGCGGCCTGCCGCGTACAAACCGTCCACGGGCGTGCAGCAGCCGGGACCGCACATCACCCCGCCGTAGGAGGTGAGCACTTGGGGCATCCATTCCTGAGGCTTGCCGAAGAAGTCTATGCCCGCTTCCAGGAGCTTCGTGTCGTGCAGCTTTGCCCAGCCGGCCTTGGGGCGCAGCGCGCTTACGCTTTCACGGGGCATGCGGCTGGTATCGAAGTAGATGGGGCCCCGGCCGGCGGCTACCTCATGAGCCATGCCCCGCACGTTGTAGTGGGGATCTCCCTTGGCTCCCAGCGTCGGAGCATAGAGACTCATGAAATCTTCTCCCAGCCGGTTCACGAAGCGGGCGCCGTGGGGCAGCAGGTTGGTCTGCCCCTCCCAGGCAAAGAGCTTCGGCGTATTCCACACCCGGATAAATTCGAAATTACGCAGCGGTAAACCGGCGTTGAATGCCAGCGGAACACCGTCGCCGGCACAGCTGCTCATATGATAGGAGGTCTTCCATCCGCCCATATTGGCGGAAAGGACGACGGCACGGGCTTTGCAGATGACGGGGCGCCCGCTCAGGACATGGAAGCCTACGGCTCCGCAGACCCGGTTCTCCTCCACGAGAAGATCGGTAATGTAGATATGTCCCATGCGCCGCACGTTCAGCCGGTCCATTTCTCCCAGAAGCTCGCGGCGGAGGTTCGCTCCGCCCGACCCCAGCGGTACGGAGAGATAGGACTTCATGTTGGCCAGACCCCGCTGCGGTACGGGAATGAGATGCCCTTCTTCATCCCGGCGGAAATGATGACCGAGCGCTTCATAGTCACGGAAGCGGTCGGAGGACTGCCGCAGAATTTCTTCCATGATGTCCTGTTCCACGAGGCCGTCATAATAATAGACGAGTTCACGGAGCATGGCGTCCAGGTCGTCACCGGGCAGACGGGCTATCATGTCGCCGCCGCACATGCTGCCGAGTCCTCCCCAGTCCCGCGGCCCCTTGTCCACGATGAGAACGTTTTCCACATGGTCCCGGGCTTTCTTGGCCGCCCACATGCCGGCAAAGCCTCCACCTACGATGAGAACATCGGCGTTCAGTATCCAGGGTGTCAGTTTCATTCGTGATCCTCCGTGACCGGGCGCACGGTATCCAGAGTGCGGGGCAGTCTTTCTTTGAAGGGATGAACGTGGATGGCGTCGGCAGGGCAGCGGACTTCACAGGTGTAGCAGGTCATGCAGTCGTCCGTGTAGGCAATGCGGGCTCTGCCGCCGCAGGTCAGACAGCGTCTTGCTTCGGCGAGGGCCGCATCCAGAGACAGGCCCTGCCGGTATTCCTCGAAGCCGCGGATTCCGTTTACAGGCCTT
>CASFUJ010000158.1 GCA_949297645.1 uncultured Desulfovibrionaceae bacterium | reverse complement strand
TTTGCCGACAGCTGCGGCCTGTATCTTCTGGATGCGGGCATGGGCAGCGGCAGGACTCTCGACTGGCAGGCGCTGGAAGGGCTTTCGTTCCCGCACCCGTGGTTGCTTTCCGGCGGACTCTCGCCGGAGAACGCGGCGCAGGCGCTGTCCGCCTGCGCGCCGGACGGACTGGATTTCAATTCGAAGTTGGAAGCGGCCCCGGGTCGCAAGAGCGCCTCCCGCATACGGGAGGCCGTGGAAGCGGTACGCGGATTTGTTGCAGAACAACGCCGCGACGGACAGACAGGAAGGTAACAGGATATGAAGAAAGGCTATTTCGGGGATTTCGGCGGGCGTTTCGTGCCCGAGCTGCTCATGCCGCCCCTTGTGGAACTGGAAGAGGCCATGGCCTCCATTCTGCCTTCGAAAACGTTTCGGAAGGAGCTTGCAGACCTTCTGGCGAACTATGCCGGGCGCGAGACGCCGCTGACGTACTGCCCCGCGCTTTCAAAGAAGCTCGGCTTCGACCTCTGGCTCAAGCGCGAGGACCTTCTGCACACCGGCGCGCACAAACTCAACAACACGCTGGGGCAGGCGCTTCTGGCCCGTCACATGGGCAAGACGAACCTCATTGCCGAAACCGGCGCGGGCCAGCACGGCGTGGCCACGGCTGCGGCCGCGGCGAGACTCGGCATGACGTGCACCGTGTATATGGGCGCGGAGGACGTGGAGCGCCAGTCCGCCAACGTGCGGCGCATGCGTCTCATGGGCGCGGAGGTGGTGGCCGTGGAAAGCGGCTCCCGCACGCTGAAGGACGCCATCAACGCCGCGCTCCGGGCCTGGATTTCCCTTCAGGGCAGCACGCATTACTGCTTCGGCACGGCGGCCGGGCCGTATCCCTTCCCCGACCTCGTGCGGGAATTTCAGAGCGTCATCGGCCGCGAGGCCCGCGCGCAGATGCTGGAGCGTACCGGTTCCCTGCCCGATTATGTGGTGGCGGCCGTGGGCGGCGGCTCCAACGCCATAGGCATGTTCGCGCCTTTCGTGCCCGATGCTTCCGTGAAGCTCATCGGCGTGGAGGCGGGCGGCAGCGGCGAGGAGGGCTGCCCCAATTCGGCGGCCATCAATCTTGGTCGTCCCGGCGTGCTGCACGGAGAATACACCATGCTGCTTCAGGACGAGGCCGGGCAGATTCTGCCTTCGGGCTCCATTTCCGCCGGACTGGACTACCCCGGCGTGGGGCCGGAGCACGCCTGCCTTGCCGCCTCGGGCCGCGTGAAGTACGGCGTGGCCTACGACCATGAGGCCCTTGCCGCCTTTCAGGCGCTATGCCGTTTCGAAGGCATACTTCCCGCGCTGGAATCCTCCCACGCGCTCGCCTATGTGCTGGAGCATGCCGGGGAGTTTGAGCCCGGCAGCCGCGTGCTCGTCAATCTTTCCGGCCGGGGCGACAAGGACATGGACATTGTGGAACATGCGCTGCACCTGTGATGCCCGGCGTTTTGCCGTAAAGGAAGGAAAACATGCATATTCTGGAAAAAAAGATTCGTGAGGCGGCACGGCAGGGCCGCACGGCGCTCGTTCCCTTTGTGACCGCGGGTTATCCTGAGAAGGAACGTTTCTGGGCCATTCTCGAGGAACTGGATGACAGCGGTGCGGACGTCATCGAAATCGGCGTGCCGTTTTCCGACCCCGTGGCCGACGGGCCCGTGGTGGAGGGCGCGTCCGTGAAGGCGCTGGAAAACGGCGTCACCCTGCGCTGGATTATGGAAGAACTGAGGAAGCGCAAAGGCAGATTCCGCGCCGGACTCGTGCTCATGGGCTACATGAATCCCTTTCTGCAGTACGGGCTGGAAAAGCTGGCGGCCGATGCTCAGGAGGCGGGCGTGCACGGGCTCATCGTGCCCGACCTGCCGCTGGACGAAGCCGTGGAGATGCGCTCCGTTCTGGCCTCATGCGGCCTTGCGCTCATTTCCCTGGTGGGTCCGAACACCTCGGAAGAGCGCATGAAGCGCTATGCCGAAGTGTCGGAAGGGTATGTCTATGTGGTGTCCGTCATGGGCACCACGGGCGAGAGAAGCGGTCTGCCGCCGGAAGTGCCCGAAGTGCTCGCCCGGGCAAGAGCGGTCTTTGACCTGCCCGTGGCCCTCGGCTTCGGCCTGCGCTCGCCGAAACAGCTTGAGGCACTGCCGGAAGATATCCGGCCGGACGCCGCGGTGTTCGGCAGTTCTCTTCTGCGGCACATTGCGGACGGAAAGGCTCCGGCGGATTTCATGAAGGCGTGGGGAGCGCAGCGCCGGGAGGCGTGCCGATAAAAGGCTCTTTCGTGAAAAAAGTGCGCCCGCTCCCGTCGTGCGAAAGCATGCCTTTCCTGCGACGGGCGGGCGCTTTTATAGGTTAAAGATAATACATCAGGGGGATGGCATCATCTTCAAAACGTTTCTGGTCTGCCGGAAGAAAAGCGCGTATCGTGAAGAAAACGGACGGGAGAAGGCATGATTATAAGCGCAAGCAGACGAACGGACATTCCGGCCTTCTATGCGGACTGGTTTTTCCGCCGCCTGGAAGAGGGCTTCGTGCTCGTACGTCACCCCATGAATCCGCACAGGATAAGCCGCGTGCGCCTCACGCCCGACGTTGTGGACGGTTTCGTGTTCTGGACCAAGAACCCCGCGCCCATGCTGGGAAGGCTTTCGCGACTGAAGGACTATGCCTGTTATTTCCAGTGCACTCTGACCGCCTACGGCAGGGACGTGGAGCGGAACGTGCCTTCCAAAAGAGACGTGATTCTTCCGGCCTTCCGTGAGCTTTCGCGTCGTCTCGGTCCGGAGCGTGTCGTCTGGCGCTACGACCCTGTTTTTCTCAGCAGGACGTACACCGTGGAGTATCACCTCCGCTGGTTTGATGCTCTGGCCGCGCTGCTTGCGCCCTTCACGGAGACGTGCGTCATCAGCTTTCTGGACAGGTACCGGGACACGGAGAGAAACATGTCCGCCCTCGGCCTGCGCAACGCTCAGCCGGAGACGTTGGAGATGCTGGCGGAGCGTTTTGCAAAAACAGCCCGCGCCCGCGGGCTTCGTCTGGAAAGCTGCGCGGAGAGCATGGAGCTGGAACGTTTCGGCATAGGGCGCGCCCGCTGCGTGGACGCCGGAAGGCTCGGACGCATACGGGGCGAGGGTCTGAACGTCGGAAAGGACAGAAATCAGCGCCCGGACTGCGGATGTGCGGAGAGTATCGACATCGGTGCGTACGGAAGCTGTGCCCACGGCTGTCTGTACTGCTACGCCCATGCCGGAGAGGCGCTGGAGCGCCCGGAAGGCAGACATGAGTCGGATTCGCCGCTTCTTCTGGGCCGCGTGCGGGAGGGCGACGTCATCACGGAGCGGCCCATGCGCTCCTGCGCCGTGCGGCAGCTTACTCTGTAGCGGAAAACGCTGTCGGAAAGAACTGCGGGCAGGAAGCGTTCGTGCCGGAGACCGGCGGGCGGAACGCCTTGTTGTGAAGGACACCGTTCCGAAGCTGCGGATCGTGTTTCCGAAAGGCCCGGCGGACGCGCGGGACAGGAAGGGACGCGCCGCACCGGCGCATGGGGAGTTTTTTTTCGAAAAGGCCGTAGCGCCCGTGAAAGAAAACGGGGCGGAAGGGCGGAGCGTTTCGGAACAATGCCGGGACGCTGTTCCGGCGTCAGCGGGATGACGGCAAACGGCGGCCGGGCACGTTGCGAAGTATTCCGGCCGCCGCCTTTTTCATGCCCGTACCGCCGGGTACGGGACGGAACAGAGCTTCCGGGGGACCATGGGCGTCGCGCGGTTACGGAAGTTCTTTTGCCAGACGGGAATGGAGTTCGTTTCCCGTCATGTTGTGCACGAAGGAGAGGAAGGCGGGAAGAGGAAGCCCCGGTCCTGCGGGCGTCTGGGCGAAGGAACCGGGCAGGATGAGCGGCACATAACGCAGGGCCGCGGCGCTCATGACCTCTTCATCGGTGGAGAGCATGGCGGAGGGAGTCTGGCATACGAAGGACGCCTGCACCAGCGGGCCGCGCGGGCTTTCCCAGAGTCTGAACACCAGCATGGAGCCGGGAGGCGTGCTGTCCCGGGGGAAGGGCGTGTTGTCCCAGTGCAGGCCGAGAAGTCCGGCAAGGTTCACGATATTGGTGTCGTGTCCGGAAAAGACGACGAGTCCGGCCCGGTTGGCCTCCTTCAGGGGAGAAGAGCCTGCGAGGGTTTCCGCCATGAGCAGAAGCAGGGGCAGGCCTTCCTGCCGGGCTATGGCCGGATGGCGCTGCAGCGTGTTCTGCACGCGGGTATGCACGGGCAGCAGGTGCAGCGCCGTGGCCGGATTCACCATAATTTCGCCCTGAGAGGGGAGGAAGGGCGCGACTTCCCTGTGCGGAAGGCCGGGCAGGGGAGTGGCGTCCGGTCTGTCGCTTTGCGGAGCAAGAATGATCTGCCGGGCCTTCTGCTCCACGGGAGTGCCGGGTTCTGGAGGAAAGACGGCGGGAAGATAGGCGGGAATGGCCTGCGCCTTCTGCGGCCACTGCAGGCTTTCCAGCAGCAGAATTTCCGCGCAGGTGGAGGCGACGGCAAGTCCGCCGTGCAGGGAGACGTTCTTGCGGGAACCCGCTTTCGGGAACGTCAGCGTGGAGGGCATGTCCGCCAGAGTGCAGGAGTCGCTCCCCGGCGCGCACAGCGAGGAGGAGACGGGGCCGAGCAGCGCGCCCATCTCCGCTATGCTTCTGCCCATGTCCGTCTGTACTTCGGTGAGGTCTTCGGCAAGTTCCTGCCGCTGCTTCG
>CASFUJ010000157.1 GCA_949297645.1 uncultured Desulfovibrionaceae bacterium | reverse complement strand
CCCTACGATACCACCATTTTCGTGCGCCTTTCCGTGGAAGAGGTGGTGCGTACCCTTGTGGAGGCCATGCTGCTGGTGTTTGCCGTGGTCTATGTCTTTCTTCAGGACTGGCGGGCCACGCTCATTCCCTGCCTTGCCGTACCCATTGCGCTGGTGGGCACCTTTGCGGGCGTGTATCTTCTCGATTTCTCCATCAACACGCTGACGCTCTTTGCGCTGGTGCTGGCCATAGGCATGGTGGTGGACGACGCCATCGTGGTGCTGGAAAACGTGGAGCGCGTGCTGCGCACGGAAGGACTCGGCGTGGCCGGGGCCACGGCCGCGGCCATGAACGAGGTGACCTCGGCGGTTGTCGCCATCGTCTTCGTGCTCTGCTCCGTGTTCATTCCCGTGGGCTTTCTCGGGGGACTTGCCGGCGTCATGTATCGTCAGTTTGCCGTGACCATCGCCATCGCCGTGGTCATCTCCGGTATGGTGGCCCTGACGCTTACGCCGGCGCTGTGCCTCCTTCTGCTTACGGAGAAGCACCGGGAACCGTGGGCCCCTTTTCGCTGGTTCAATCGCTTTTTCGATGCGCTCACCGAAGGCTTTGCGCACCTCGTGGGCTTTTTCCTCCGGCACGGCGTGGTTTCCTTTATTATACTGCTGGGGCTGTGCGCGGCCACGGCGGAGCTTTTCACAAGAGTGCCCACCACGCTGGTGCCGGAAGAGGACCAGGGTTCGCTCATGTGCACCATATCCCTGCCGGACGGTTCGGCCCTGCCGCAGACCCGGGACGTGGTCAGGAGCGTCAGTGAAAAGGTGCGCGCGCTTCCTTCCGTGGCCCATGTGCTCAGTCTGTCGGGCTACGACCTCATCAACAGCACCCTCGATACCGGAGCCGGCACGCTGTTCATCCAGCTTAAACCGTGGGGCGAGAGGGAGAAGGAAGGGCTTTCTCTGGCCGATACGCTGCGCAGGATCTATGCGCTGGGTCTTCAGGAAAGCCGCGGCGTGGTACTGCCCTTCAATCCGCCGCCCATCATGGGCATGAGCAATACCGGCGGCTTCGAGATGGAGATTCAGACCACCTCGGGCACTCCTGCCGAGCTTGCGAAGGTGGCGTCCGACTTTGCGGCGAAGGCCTCGAAGCGGCCGGAGCTTGCCAGAGTGAGCAGCGCCTTCAGCGTGGGCTCCCCCCGTCTTTTCGTGGAACTCGACAGGGAGAAGGCCATGATGTCGGGCGTAAACTGTGCGGATGTCTATAACATGCTCGGCGCGACCCTGGGCTCCACCTACATCAATGACTTCAATCTCTCCGGACGTACCTTCAAGGTCATGATGCAGGCCGACGCCCCCTACCGCAGTCTGCCGGACAGCATGCGCTCTCTGTATGTGAGCACCTCCTCCGGCGAGCAGATTCCGCTCACTTCCCTGGTGACGGTGAAGACGAGCGGCGGTCCGAGCATCGTTTCCCATTTCAACGGACTCATGTCGGCCAAGATTACGGGCAGTCCGGCCCCCGGCGTCAGTTCAGGGCAGGCCATCGCCGCGCTGGAAGAGGCGGCTTCCTCGCTGCCGCAGGGCTACTCCTACGCGTGGTCAGGCGTGACGTATCAGGAGGTGGCTACCGGAGGTACGGACTTCGGCGTGCTGGGGCTCAGCGTGCTCATGATATTCCTCATTCTCGCCGCGCAGTACGAGCGCTGGAGTCTGCCCATGGCCGTGCTTTCCGCCGTGCCCTTTGCGGTGTTCGGGGCCATCTTCGGCAACTGGCTTGTGGGACTCAGCAACGACATCTATACGCAGGTGGCCATCATTACGCTGCTCGGTCTGGCCTGCAAGAACGCCATTCTCATCATTGAGTTCGCGGTGGAGCTCAGGGCGCAGGGCCGGGGCCTGGAAGAGGCTGCCGTGGAAGCGGCAAAGCTGCGTTTCCGCCCCATCATCATGACGTCCATCGCCTTCATTCTCGGCTGCCTTCCGCTGGCCTTCAGTTCCGGCGCGGGAGCGGCGAGCCGTGTGTCCATCGGCGTGAGCGTGGTGTGCGGCATGATTGCGGCCACGGTGCTTGCGCCGCTGCTGGTTCCGTACTTCTTCGTGCTGGTCATGCGTCTTTCGGAGCGTCTGACCGGCGCGTCGCACAGGGAGGAAAAGGCATGAAGAACATCCTTGCGACAGGGGTGCTGATGCTTGCGCTGGCGGGCTGTTCCCTTGCGCCGGACTATCACAGACCGGAGCAGGACCTTCCCTCCTCATGGGGGACGGAGGATATACGGCCTGAGCCGGGGGAACTTTCCCGGGAGTGGTGGCGCAGATTCAACGACGCCTCCTTGAACGACCTTGTGGAGCAGGCTCTCAGGCATAACCGGGAGATTGAGCAGAGTCTTGCCAGAGTGGACGGCGCCCGGGCGGCTCTCGGTCTGGCAAGGGCAGGACTTTTCCCCCAGGTGTCCGCGCAGGGCAGCGGCGAGCGCAGCGAGGCGAGCCGCGACGCTTCCGCCACCTACGGCATGATGGAGGAACTCGGCCTTCTGGAAGAGAGCGTCAGCCGTCTTGAAGGCAGGCCGTCGCGCGCCCTTGCGCCTTCCCGCGTGGGGTCTCTCTGGTCCGGTGCGGTGCAGGCCTCCTGGGAGCCGGACATCTGGGGGCGTTATCTCGACGCCGCCTCCGCCGCGCGCGAAACGCTTCTTTCCGCAGAAGAGGCGGAGAGGGCGCTGGAGCTTTCCGTGGCCGGGCAGGTTTGCTCCGCTTATTTCGACCTTTTGAATTATCAGACGCAGCTTGAGCTCACTGAGCGTACGCTGGCTTCGCGGCAAAGCTCCGCGGAGCTGTACGAGAAGCAGTACGCAGCAGGGGCCATCAGCGAGCTGGACATACTCAACGTGCGCACGCAGGTGGATAGCCTGAAGGACAGCCTTGCCCGGGCGAAGACGAGTCTGGAGCAGGCCGAAGGTGCGCTTCTTCTGCTGACGGGCGCTTCGCCTGCCGAGGTATTTGCGGGAAGGGCGAAGAGGGGCGCGTCCCTTGCGGCGCTGCCCGCCGTGCCGCAGCTTCCAGAGGGACTGCCCTCGGAACTTCTCAGCCGCAGGCCGGATATACGCTCCGCAGAGGCAGCGCTTCGTGCCGCGCATTTTCAGGTAGGGGAGGCGCGCGCCGCCTTTTTTCCGTCCATCAGTCTTACCGGCAGCTTCGGCGTGGCCAGCACGGCGCTCGGCAGTCTTTTTTCCGGCGCCGCCGGTACCTGGAGCTACGGAGGCGGCATTTCCCTGCCTCTTCTCACTTTCGGGCGTACCCTAAGCGGCGTGCGGCAGGCGGAAGCGTCCATGCGTGAGGCGGCGGCCTCCTATGAGCTTGCGGTGCAGCAGGCTTTTGCCGACATCCGTTCCGCGCTGGCCGCGCAGAGCGGTATGGCGGAGAGCGTGAAGAGTCTTGCGGACTCTGCGGCAAGAATGGAAAAGGCCGCCGAGCTTGCACGGGTGCGCTATGAGGCGGGCTATTCACCGTATCTGGACGTGCTGGAGGCCGAGCGCACGCTCTATTCCTCGCAGATGGAACTCGCCGCACGGCGCGCCTCGCAGCTTTCCGCCATTGCGCAGGTCTGCGTTTCTCTCGGCGGCGGCTGGTAGCGACGGTGTTCCTGTTCGCGGTACGTCCGACTGCGCTTCAGGGTCGTCGTCATGCGGGCGGCGCGGCGGGACCTCGGTTTTCGGACGGAGCTGAAAAAAGAACGGCGCTCTTTCACGGAAAAAGAGCGCCGTTCCAGGGCAGGGGACCTGTATGCAGCAGAAGAGGGAAAGCCCTGCCGGTCATCCGGCAGGGGTTCCGGCCGCTGCTGCGGAACGCGGCCGGAACCTTCCCTGCTTCAGGGGAGACCGTCCATGGCAGGAGGTAGTCCGTGGACGGATTTGACGTTTAGAGGCTGCAGCCCGTGCTGCGGCCGTTCTCGAGCGCGTTGACGATGAGGCTGCCCACTTCCGCGCCGTTGACGGAGCCGACCATGTGGATTTCGGGCACCACGCCTTCGAGGCTGTTTTTCAGGGAAAGGTCGGGTTTCTGCGAGGTGAGCACCATGACGGTGTCGCCTTCCGCGAGGTGTTCCTTTCCTTCCTTGTCCTGATAGACCACACCCTTCTCATTGATGTATTTGAAGGTGACTTCCGTGAAGGCGCTGATGCCGCGCTTGGTAAACCAGGGGCGCACTCTGTCCATGTAACGGGGCGGAATGCCCTTGCCGAGTTCCGCACCGTCTTCGAGCACGCAGACTTCTCTGCCGCGCTTGTTCAGGAAGATGGCGCCCTGCACGCCTTCAATCTTGCCGCCGATGATGACGACGCGTTTGCCGATGGGCAAAAAGAGCTTGGTGAGCTTGTGCAGAAGGTCGGGGCCGAAGACCACGAGGGGCAGCTTGACCTGTTTGCTCAGGGAGTTCACGCTGCTCACGTTTCTGCCGGTTTCGCCGGGCAGCCCGGGCAGGGTGTAGAGACCGCCCGTGGCGATGACCACGGCGTCGGGGGCTTCACGGCGCACATAAGCCGCATCCACGGCGGTGTTCAGGCGGATTTCCACCGGCAGCTTGGCGAGCTGGCCCGTGAGATAGGGGACGATGGAGCGGATGTCTTCCACGTCCGAGCCCTTTATCATGGCGGCGAGAGGCAGCTTGCCGCCGAGGGCACGGCTCTTTTCGCAGAGAATGACCTTGTGTCCGCGCAGGGCGGCCACGCGGGCGCATTCCATACCGGCGGGACCGCCGCCGATGACGAGCACCTTCTTCGGCTTTTCGGCGGGCACGATG
>CASFUJ010000156.1 GCA_949297645.1 uncultured Desulfovibrionaceae bacterium | reverse complement strand
AGCCGACGGCAGCCGCCGCGCCCGCCAAAAAGGAGGAACAGACGTCCGCCTGCGCCGCGCCGAAGGCTCCTGCGCGAAAGACGGTTCCCTGCCGCCCGCAGGTCTCCTCCACGCCTCTTACGGAAGAAGAGGCGACCATTCTCGAGCTGCTGCGCGAGTGTCCCCTGTCCCCCGACGAGCTGCTCTACGCGGCACAGGAGCAGAGCCCCGCATGGACAAGCGCCTCCGTGAGCGCCGTGCTCATGGTTCTGGAAGTGAAGAAACTCGCGCGCCGCCTCGCCGATTCGCGCTATGAGGCAAGAGCATGAACCGTATCGCGGAAATCACATCCTCTCTGCCTTCCGGCCCGGCGGCCTTCCTGGCATGGCTGGAATTTCAGAAAGGCGCGTCCGAAGCCACGGTGGAAGCCTACGCGCTGGACATTCTGGAATTCGAAACCTATCTGCGCGGCATGGGGGCCACGCTGGAGCGTCCCTCGGACATCACGCGGCAGATGGTGCAGGGCTTTTCCGCCTCGCTCTTCCGCAGCGGCATGGCGCGCAGTACCATGGCGCGCAAGCTCTCCGCCCTGCGCTCGCTGTTCAGGCACCTTCTGCGCCTGCACAAGATAGCCTCCGATCCCTGCGCCGGAGTGCGTAATCCCAAACAGGATCAGCGCCACCCCGCCATGCTCAATGTGGACCAGACCTTTGCGCTGCTTTCCGCGGAGGATGAGGTAAAAAATACACCAGGGGACGTTTCCGCGGACGATATCATTCTTCTAAGGGACATGGCCCTTCTTGAACTGCTCTACGGCTCCGGCCTGCGCATTTCCGAAGCTCTGGGACTGGATGTCGACGACCTCCGGCCGGAAAGCGGACATGTCCGTGTCATGGGCAAGGGCAGCAAGGAACGCATCGTGCCCCTGAGCGACACCTGCATATCCGCCCTTAACCGCTACCTTGCCGTGCGCTCCGAAATTCCGCCCGTCCGCGGCGAGCGCGCCGTGTTTCTGGGCAGACGAGGGAAACGGCTGGACAGAAGGCAGGCCGCCCGCATTCTGGAAGAGCGGGCAAAAGAAGCCGGTATTCCACAGCATGTGTCCCCGCACGATTTGCGTCACTCCTTCGCCACGCATCTGCTGGAAGGCGGGGCGGACCTTCGCGCCGTGCAGGAGCTTCTCGGACACAGCCGCATTTCCACCACGCAACGCTACACGCACCTCAACCTCGACGCCCTTTCACGCATCTACGACAGCGCCCACCCTCTGGCAGGCGAACAAAAGAAAAAGGCCTGAGTCCCGCGCCGGGAAAGCCCGGTATTTACCCATTGCGCGCGCTGCAAAGAAAGGATAAACTCTCTTGTCCTTTTCTTCTTCCGGGTGGTGCGCGCATGTCTGAACAACTTCTTCTTGCCGACATCGGCAATACCTGCATCAAGCTGGTCTTTGCCCGCCCCGACGCGCTGGAGGCCGCCTTCTCCCTGCCTACCAGAGCCTCGCACACGGCCGACAGTCTGGGCCTCTCGCTCATGCAGCTTCTTTCCCTGCGCGGCATGACGGCGCAGGACATCACGGCATGCGTCCTCTGCTCCGTCGTGCCCGACGTGAGCACCCTGTTTCAGGAAGCCTGCCGGAAGTACCTCGGCCGGACCGCTCTCACCTTTCCCGGCGACTTCGTCATCGACATGGTCAACGGCTACGACCAGCCGCAGGAAGTCGGCGCCGACCGGCTTCTGGCCGCCTACGCGGCAAGAAAGCTCTTTCCCGCGCCGCCGTCCCTCATTTCCGTGGACTTCGGCACCGCGACGACCTTCGACTGCGTGTCCGGCAACACCTACCTCGGCGGCCTCATCTGCCCGGGACTTTTCTCCTCGCGCAACGCGCTGGCCTCCAACACGGCCAAACTGCCGCGCATCTCGCTGGAAATGACGGATGAACATGCCGCCATCGGCAGAAACACCATCACCAGCATGAACCACGGCTTTCTCTTCGGCTTCGCAGCCATGACGGAAGGCCTGTGCGAACGACTGAAACAGCAGCTGCCCGGCCCCACCTTCGTGGTGGGCACGGGCGGCGCGGCGCATGACCTCTCCAGAATCTGCCGGGCCTTTGACATTGTCAGACCCGACCTTATTCTTGAAGGACTCCGGCTGCTCTGGGCCGGAGGAAACACGCGCGCCTTCCTCTAGCATTCTGTTCTCTTACCCGGACATCGTCCGGCCATATTCCAAGGAGTTCTCTCAATGAACAGCAGCACCATCACGTCCGTATGGGCCCGCGAAATTCTCGACTCCCGCGGCAACCCCACCGTTGAAGTGGAAGTCAGCCTCGAATCCGGCCACGTCGGCCGCGCGGCCGTGCCTTCCGGCGCGTCCACCGGCAGCCGCGAAGCCCTCGAAATGCGCGACGGCGACAAAAACCGCTACAAGGGCAAGGGCGTGACCCGCGCCGTGGAACATGTGAACGGTGAAATCGCCGAAGCCGTCGTCGGCCTCGACGCTCTGCGTCAGGTGCAGGTGGACAACACCCTCATCGACCTCGACGGCACCGACAACAAGTCCCGCCTCGGCGCCAACGCCATGCTCGGCGTGTCCCTCGCCACCGCCCGCGCCGCTTCCGAATACCTCGGCCTGCCCCTGTATCAGTACCTCGGCGGCGTGAACGCCAAGATCCTGCCCTCCCCCATGATGAACGTCATCAACGGCGGCGCGCACGCTCCGAACAACCTGGACATCCAGGAATTCATGATCATGCCCGTGGGCGCCAAGACCTTTGCCGACGCCCTGCGCATCGGCGCCGAAGTCTTCCATACCCTCAAGGGCATTCTCGCCAAGGACGGCCATGTGACCTCCGTGGGTGACGAAGGCGGCTTCGCTCCCAACCTGAAGAGCCACGACGAAGCCTTCAGCTATCTCATCAAGGCCATCGAGGCCGCCGGCTACATCCCCGGCGCCGAAGTGGCTCTCGGTATCGACGCCGCTTCCTCCGAGTTCTACAAGGACGGCAAGTACGTCATCGCCGGCGAAGGCCTCGAGCTCACCAGCGAACAGATGGTGGACTGGCTGGAAGACTTCACCAACCGCTATCCGCTCATCTCCATTGAAGACGGCATGGCCGAAGACGACCGCGAAGGCTGGAAGCTGCTCACCGACCGCCTCGGCGACCATGTCCAGCTCGTGGGCGACGACCTCTTCGTCACCAACCCCGACATTCTGGCCGAAGGCATCGAAGACGGCCTCGCCAACGCCGTGCTCATCAAGGTGAACCAGATCGGCACTCTGACCGAGACCCTCGACACCATCGAAATCGCCAAGAACGCCGGCTACGCCACCATCGTGTCCCACCGTTCCGGCGAAACCGAAGACACCTTCATCGCCGACCTCGCCGTGGGCACCAACTCCGGCCAGATCAAGACCGGCTCCGCCAGCCGCTCCGACCGTATCGCCAAGTACAACCAGCTGCTGCGCATCGAGGAAGAACTCGGCGACATCAGCTTCTTCTTCGGCCCCATCCTTGCCGACAACTACGGACTCACCCAGTCCGACGACGAGGCTGAATAAAAAATAAAAGGCGGGGATTCTCCCCCGCCTCCCTGACACCGGGCCGCCCTTTCCTTCCGGAAGGGCGGCCCCTCTTCCCCCTGTACCGCGCCCCCGCCGCGCCTTACGATGAAACGGCAAAAGCTGCCGTCTCTGAACTCCGGGGCGCGTTAAACCCGAAACGTCCTGTGCCCGCAAGCAGCCCTGACCGGACATTTCACCTTCAACATGCTCCATTGCCCGGCCGGATTCGTTCCGGACGGAAAGAGGACATCATCATGAGCAGACTGCTGCGTATTCTCTTCTGTGCCTTTTTCACCCTCTGCCTTCTCGCTCCCGGCGCGTCTGCCGCGGACATTCCCGCCACGGTGAAGAAGATGCAGGCCGCCTATGCCGCCATGCAGAGCTTCCGGGCCGATTTCACGCAGGAACTGCTGCAAAGGGAAAGCGGCATGACGGAAAAAAGGCAGGGCGTCCTTCTTTTCCGGAAGCCCCTCTTCGTACGCTGGGAAAGCGTCGCTCCCCACCCGGAACTTCTCATGGTGACGGACAGGGAAATCTGGAACTACCTGCCCGACGAGGAGCTGGCCTACCGCTACTCCCGCGCCCTTGCCGAAGATTCCCGCTCCCTCATCCAGGTCATCACCGGGCAGAGCGCGCTCTCCCGTGATTTCGACGTGGAATCCGCCCAGTCGGAAGAAGACGGCAAGCTCATCCATCTTCTGCTCTATCCCAAGGAACCCACCACGGAGCTTACCGAGGCGCAGCTCTGGCTCGACCCGGCCACCTCGCTCATCCGCCGCGCCATGGTCATGGACTTCTACGGCAATACCAATACCATAGAGCTGAAGAACCTGAAGGAGCAGGAGTCCTGATTCGCGGGCTGTATTGCTGGCACGCATGAAGGGAATCGGCGGGAATTTTCCGCCATTTTCTTCCAATGATTTCTTATACCATCCGGCAGGAACGTAATTCGGAACCTTTTTCAGATTGGGGAAATCTTTTCTCCGCCAGTTCATGGTTCCGGAACCGCCCGGAACGTCAATACGAAAACCATCAAGTCCGTATGTAGTCGCCATATCGAATACAACTTTTCCCATATATTCCCGCCAGCTGGGGGAACCATAGTCGAAACACCAGTAACTTCTGGGATTTCCTTCTTTATCATAGGCCAAATCCCATGGTTTGTTTCCACGGATCTCACCGAAAGCTGGCTGTCCGCCGTGGGGGACGTTGTCCTGCATGAAACGGATTCCTGCTGACTGTGCGG
>CASFUJ010000155.1 GCA_949297645.1 uncultured Desulfovibrionaceae bacterium | reverse complement strand
GGTCGGGGTCCTTGGCAAGAGGGGCCAGCCTCTCCTGCAGGAAGGTGATGATTTCCTTGGGCGCCTTGGCGTTGATGAAGATGAAGTTGGAGCCGCCGACGCCATAGACGCCGTCATAGCCCAGTTCCTTCAGGGTAGGCACATTGTCCACAAGACGCTTTTCCGTCAGACTTGCCAGCGCCCGGATGCGTCCTTCGTACTGGGCCATCATGCCGTAGGTGTTGATGACCATGTCCACCTGACCGCCGAGAAGAGCCGCCATCTGCTTGGCGCCGTTTTCAAAGGGAACCAGCGTGACGCGTGTGCCGTACTGTTCCAGCATCTTGGCGAACAGCGCATAATTCAGATGTCTGTTGGTGTAGAATCCGGGAATGCCGAAGGTCAGCTTTCCAGGATTTTTTTTCATGGCGTCCATCAATTCATCAAAGGTCTTGTACGGACTGTCCGCGTTGACGAGCAGCAGGTCCTGCCCGTAGTTCAGGCCGAGCAGCGGAGCAAAGTCATCGGCCTTGTAGGCCGTCTTCATGAATTTTTCATGCAGAATCATATGAGGCTGATTGTACATGACCAGTGTGTAGCCGTCCGGTTTCAACGTAGTATAGTAGTTCGCTCCGACAACGCCGGCGGCTCCGGACTTGTAATCAAGAACAATCGACTGTCCGATGGCCTTTTCCATGAAGGGCATGGCCGTTCTCAGCAGAAGGTCGGAGGCGCTGCCCGCGCCGAAAGGACAGATGATGGTTATGGGCTTGGAAGGATACTCCGCGGCGTAGGCGTGGGAACCAGCCACGAGGCCGAAGACGGCGAGCATGCTTACGACCAGTTTCGACATCCTGAAATGTAACATAATGTCTCCTCGGTAAAAGTGTTTCATGACCGGAAATCAGTTGTGGCACATGACCGACAGCCGATTCATTACAGCTTCATTCCCGTTTCCGCCCCATCGCGGATGGCTTTCAGGGCGTCTCCGATTCCGGCACAGTCGCCGCACAGATAATGTTCGATATGCTTATTCTTCAGATATTCTTCGAGACTGTTTTCAGGTACTGTTCCTATGGCAAACACGACGGTATCGACATTCAACGACACCATGGAATGATTGTTGGATATGTCCGCACCATATGTCGTAATGCGCATGAGCGGAGAGAACGGGTACATATAGACGCCGTTTTTCACCAGTTTTTCCCGGTATATTTCACCGAAACTGGTAATGGTTCCGTCGCCTATGCCGTTTACGTCTATCAATGATACATGGTGGCCGGAGGCGGCGAGTCGCCAGGCGATGTCCATGCCAATATAGCGGGCACCCACGACCAGCACTCTTTTTCCCACGGTTACTCTGCCCATGATGACGTCGTTGCCCTGGACGAGGTCAGGTCCTCCCGTGAGAGGACGTTCTCCTTTCCACGTCCGGGGAACGGCCCCGGTGGCCAGAATGACGCAGGAGGGCTTGATTTCGTCCAGTTCCTGCGCGGTGATGCGGGAGTTCAGCCGGATGTCCACGCCCCATTTCTTCATCTGACGGACCAGCCACGGAACAATGGTGCGCAGTTCCTGCTTTCCTTCTCCGTGGGAAGCGACGAGCCACTGTCCGCCCAGCGTGTCGCCCGCCTCGTGCAGGGTTACATGATGGCCGCGTTCCGCCAGCACCCTGGCGGCCTCCATGCCGGCCAGACCGCCTCCGATAATCAGAATGTCTCTGGGGTTTTCAGTCGGAGCGGGAACGAACGTTCTTTCACGGAAGGTGGCGGCGTTGACCGTGCAGCCGGCGCCGAAATCGCGAAGATACGGACGACGGGGCCAGGTGGTGCAGTTGCTGCAGTAGAGACAGCGGCGGATATCCGCCATCCTTTTTTCCAGACTTTTGACGACGAAGTCTGGGTCCGCTATCAAAGGACGGCATATGCCGATGAAGTCGGCGTGTCCGTCCCTGATGAGGCTTTCCGCCTGTTCCAGAGAAGCGACCTTGCCGTCCACGACGACGGGCAGGCCCGTAGCCCGTTTTACGGGACCTCCCAGATGCAGACGTGTGGGAGAGGTATAAATCCAGGAAGAGCCTGCATACCAGCTTTTTTCCTGTGTGCCGAGGGAAACATAGAAGGCTGCGGCTCCGGCTTTGCCGAGAAGAATCGCCTGCTGTACGGCGAGGTCGGGTGTTATTCCTCCTTCCAGGCCTTCATCCATGGTCAGTCCGAAAATGATGGGGAAATCAGCGCCGACTTCGGCATGGATGGCTTCCATGATTTCTCTGGGGAAGCGGACTCTGTTTTCCATGGAGCCGCCGTATTCGTCTGTGCGGCGGTTGAAATACGGGGAAAGAAACTGTGCAATGAGCTTGCCGGACAGTCCGTGCAGCTCCACGGCGTCGAAGCCGGCTTCCCGTATGCGGCGGGCGGCCGCCGCATAGGCGCCGATGAACCCCGCTATCTCTTCCTTGGTGATGGCCCGCGGTATCTGCGGTTCAAAGGAAATGGGGATGGCGGAAGGCGCCATGGCCTGCGCACCGCCCTGTCGAAGGGTGCGGCCTCCTATTTGTATGGCCACGCGTGCGCCTGTGGCCTTCACGGCCTTCACCAGCCGGGCAAGCGGGGCAATGCAGGCATCATTGGAAATGTCCAATCCGTGGTCCACGCCGGAACCTCCCCAGCAGAAGGAATGCTGGACGATGATGAGTCCCGGCCCCTTCCGGGCCCGTTCCACCAGAAAATCGGTCAGGCGTTCGGTAGCGAAGCCGTGCTCATCCGCAGCCCGGGACTGGAAGGGAGGAAAGACCAGTCTGTTGGGCAGCTCTAGGGAACCGATATGCCCCTTGGTAAAAAGCTCAGGGTATGACATAAGACCCCCGTATCTGGCGTGTGCCAGTCAGGAAAGAGGAAAAGATGGAGTATGAAGCAATTATAATGTGCGATGCGTCCGCCAGCCGGTTTTCCACTCGGGCTCGGCAAGGGAATCGCCTTCATTGCGTACAGTCACAAGCTGGTTCGCCAGCAACGGATTGGTAAAGGGATAATCCGCTCTGCGGTGGTCGCCCCGGCTTTCCTGACGTGCCAGTGCCGCACGGAATATGGCTTCCCCGCAGTCTATGAGGTCCGTGACTTCACTCATGCGCATGATGGTGTGGCCATCTGAAACGCGCACTTCATCCAAGGTTTTCTGACGCAGCTGCCGGACATAGCTCAATCCTGCCTCCAGCAGCGACTGGGAGCGCAGCCTGTGGGGGCCGGCGGGAGCATAGCCGTCCATGATTTGCTGAAGGCAGAAGTTGGATTCCTGCCAAGACGCCCCGTACTGACGGTCGCATGCGCGACAGATGATGTCCATGCGCTCACGAACGCGGATGTTGTTTTTGACCTCCGCATGGGCGAGACTTTTTTTTGCTCTTCGGGCAGCGTTTCTGCCGCACACGTCTCCCATGTAGGCGGCAGGTGCTATGCCGGAACCGAAATTGCCTATCATGTCGCCGGCACAGTACAGACCGGCCACGCAGGTTTGACCGTCGCGGCCGACATCGACCCCGCGTCCCATGAGCAGAGCCTCGTAGCGGCAAAACTCCACGGCATGCGTATCAGGGCGGATTCCTTCTTTTTCCATATAGGACACAAGCGAGGTCAGTCCTTCTGAAACCATGCCTTTGCGCATGGCGGCAAGCTCCTCGGGTGTGGCGCCGGAACAGTCTTGATAAATGGGCCCCGTGGCATTGCGCATGGATTCTTCAAAAGCGCTGTTCCAGATGTCGGAGATGACGTCACCATATTCTGTATCGGGCCTTGTGATGAAGGGGCCCACCGGTCTGCCGTCGGGATAGCGATAGACGCCAATCCAGGTGGCCTTGCCGCACCGTTCAAAAAACTTCGGTCCGGCGTGGACATAAGGAAATTCCATGTTGACCAGAGCAGCACCGGCTCTGAGGGCCAGTGCCGGACCTCCGGCACAGTTCGGGCAGTGCGCTGTGTTGAACATGTAGGCCGGCGTGGGACCGGCATGGTACAGTCTGTGACTTGTTCCTGTGGCCAGTATGACGGCCTTCGCTTCCACGAAGACAAAAGCCGGTTCCTCCGAGGCCATGTCCAGCGCCAGTACGCCGGTCGCTCCTTCATCGTTGCAAGCCACTTCCAGCACAGGATGGTGGTTGAGCACGGTGACAGAGCTTCTTTTTAATTGTCTGCTCAGCACCTCTTTCTGATTATGGCCGTCATACTTCAGGAAAAAGCGGGGACGACCGGGCAGGGCGTGCCCCTGAAAGCGCCAGCTGCCCGTGGGGCGCATGGCGATGCCCCATTCTTCCCATTGCTTGACGAGGCCGAAACTGGCTTGGAAGAAGTCCGATACAATATCTTCATCCTCGTCCAGACCGAACTTTCTGGACATGAATTCCTGTACCACGGGGGTCATGTCCTTTCCGTGAAATTTGGGGATGTAACATGCGAAGTGGTCATTTCCCGTGGCACCGGAACCGCTGCGCCGGATATGCCCCTTGTCCAGCAGCACTACAGATGCGCCTTCTCGTGAAGCACTGATGGCCGCCATGAGTGCGGCTATTCCTCCGCCGACAATCACTACATCCGTTCTGATGACCGTATCAACTGAAAGCATATTTCCTCCGCAGGGTTCTTATTTTTTTGGGGGGGATTTATGTGAAGTCTGCTGATGTCTTTTTATGCAAAAGCATATATGGAATAGGTATTCTTAGTTTTATGGCTCCTACAGGACAGTCAAGGACGCAGGCATCACAATGCCAACACTCGTCTGGATATAAAATAATAGGTTTTTCTTTTTTATTTTTTACATATTTGTATATATGTGAATTGCAAATTAAT